>JBDTXP010000098.1:0-7934 GCA_040006135.1 Ginsengibacter sp.
CACCTTTATTCCTTCTGCACCCATACGAAGTGCGGAAGCGATGGACATTTTTATTGCTCTTTTATAATTGATCCTGTTTTCAATTTGCCTTGCAATGGTGTCAGCAACAATTGCTGCATCCAATTCAGGTCTGCGGATCTCAAGGATATTTATTTGTACATCCTCTTTTCCGGTAAGTTTTTTTAATTCTTCTTTAATCCTGTCAACCTCTCCTCCACCCTTTCCAATAATGATTCCTGGCTTAGAAGTATGAATTGTGATGATCAGTTTATTTAAAGTGCGCTCAATAACAATCTTGGCAATGCCACCTTTATTGATACGGGCATTCAAATATGTCCTGATTCTATCGTCTTCAATCAGCTTCTTACCATAATCTTTTGGACTTGCAAACCAGTTACTATCCCATCCCCTGATGATCCCTAATCTGGCTCCTATCGGATTTGTTTTTTGACCCATTATTTGGCTTTTATTTTTTAGTTTTTTCTGTTGATTTTGCCGGCTTCTTATCAGTAGCCGGTTTTGCTTTCACAGCTGTTTCTTTCTTTTTTGCAGCAGTCTTTTTAACTGGAGTAGCTTTTGCTTCTGTATTAGTTTCTACTATCGGTAAAGGTGCCTCACTCTTTGAATTGGCTTTCTTTATTCCTGGTACTGCCTTATTATTTTTACTATCAACCACGATAGTAACATGATTACTACGCTTACGAACACGATAACCACGGCCTTGTGGTGCCGGGCGCATACGCTTTATAACTCTGCCACCATCTACCATAATAGTTTTAACTACCAGGTCAGCATCTTCCACTTTTTCTTCAGCATTTTTTTGCTCCCAGTTATTAATCGCGCTTTTTAATAATTTATACATAGGTACAGCAGGGTGCTTGGGGTTAAATTGTAAAATTCCCAATGCTTTATCTACTTCCATACCCCTGATCAAATCAGCCAGCAAACGCATTTTGCGTGGTGAAGTGGGATAATTATTCAGTTTTGCTACAGCTTCCATATTTATTGTCTTGAACCTAACCCGCTGGCGGTATTAAGCGATTTTTTTACTTGAATGACCTTTAAAATTTCTTGTGGGCGCAAATTCGCCCAGTTTATGTCCTACCATAAATTCTGTAACATACACAGGGATAAATTTATTTCCATTATGCACCGCAAAAGTATGTCCTACAAAATCCGGTGTTATCGTAGACCTACGCGACCAGGTTTTTATCACACCTTTTTTAGAAGTTCCGTCATTTATTGCAAGGACCTTGTCTTCCAACTTCGCTTCCACGTAAGGTCCTTTTTTTATTGAACGAGCCATTTATTTTTATTGATTTAAGTATTTAATATTATTTATTAGGCAGCTTTTTACCATTACGTCTTTGAATGATCATCTTATCAGATCCTTTACCGCGGGTACGTGTTATTTCGCCCTTGGCATATTTACCTGTCCTGCTACGCGGGTGGCCACCTGATGCCTTACCCTCACCTCCACCCATCGGGTGATCTACAGGGTTCATCGCTACACCTCTTACCCGTGGTCTGCGTCCAAGCCACCTGTTACGGCCGGCTTTTCCTTTGCTTTCCAGGCTATGATCGCTGTTGCTTACCTCGCCTACTGTAGCATAACAATTGATCAATATCTTTCTCAACTCACCACTTGGCATTTTTAAAACTGCATAATTTTCTTCCTTATTGGTAAGTTGCGCAGATGATCCTGCACTTCTTGCCAGTTTACCACCCTGTCCTGGTTGCATTTCGATATTATGAATAATAGTACCTAATGGCATATTTTTCAATTTTAATGCATTACCAAGTTCCGGTGCTGCTGCATCACCACTTATAATAGAAGCTCCCACCTGCAATCCTCTTGGAGCGATAATATATTTCTTTTGTCCATCTACATAATTAAGTAAAGCAATAAAAGCACTCCTGTTTGGATCGTACTCTATAGTTTTTACAGTAGCAGGTATGTCCTTTTTATCTCTCTTAAAATCAATAATCCGGTACATTTTTTTATGACCACCACCTAAGTATCTTGTGGCCCTGCGTCCTTGCCTGTTACGGCCAGCACTGTGATGTACTTTTTCTACAAGGCTTTTTTCCGGAACATTGGTCGTAACCTCTGCATAGGCATTACCTATCCTCCAGCGGGTGCCTGCGGTAGTCGGTTTATATTTTCTTAAAGCCATAATTTGTTATTATTTCTAGAACCTGTTTTTTTTATATTCAGGTCCCTGTTATTATTCTAATTAAATATTGCCGTATAAATCAATCGTCTCACCTTCCGCAACTGTTACTACCGCTTTCTTCTTTGCTGGTTTCCTACCTACTAATAACCCCGCTTTAGTATTGCGTTGCTTTACTTTTGAAGGCATAGTGTGGGTATTCACATTCGCTACCTGGATACCATAAAACTCTTCAACTGCCTTTTTAATTTCCAGTTTATTAGCTTTCCTGTTTACAATAAAAGTATAGCGGTTTAATTTCTCACTCTGTGCATTTACCTTCTCTGATAAAACCGGCCTGATTAAAACTTCTGATAATTTCATTTTTCTTTATTTTCGAGTAGCGTTGCCAATCGTTTTAATATTTCGCCCTTTCTGGGCTAACTTTTACTTTTTATCTTTTAATTCTTCTTTCTCATCAGCTTCCCCATCATTCTCCTCAACAAATATTTTTGCTGCACCTTCTGTAAACACTACAGAATCCGCATTCAAAATATCATATGTATTAATATCGCTTAATAAGGTACCACATACGGAAGGATTATTTCTAAAACTCTTATAAATATTCTCATCAAACTCAGGCATCACAAATAATGTTTTCCTGCTTTCCTTATTAACGGTATTGAATATTTGTGCAAAGTGCTTTGTACCCGGCTTATCCATTGTAAAAGATGCATCTTCCATGATCATGATCTTATTCTCTTTGGCCTTACTGCTAAGTGCGCCAATTTTTGCCAGATCTTTTACTTTACGATTCAGTTTCAGCGTATATAAGTGTGGCTTAGGACCAAATACAGTACCACCGCCTTTATACAAAGGGTTACGGAGATTACCTTTACGGCTACCACCTGTTCCCTTTTGCTTATGAAGTTTTTTGGAAGATCCTTTTACTTCGGCACGGGTCTTTACTTTATGGTTACCCTGGCGCTGGGCGGCAAGATATTGCTTCACAGCAAGCCAAATTACATGGCTGTTAGGTTCTGCGGCAAATATTTCATCCGGCATATCAATCGTTCTACCGGTCTTTTCTCCTTCCTTATTAATTATATCTAGTTGCATATTACTTCTGAATTAAAACGATTGAACCATTATGACCGGGAACCGAGCCACTTATTAATAAATAATTTTTTTCCGGAAATATCTTTACGATTTTTAATCCTTTAAGCTGCACCTTATCGTTACCCATTCTACCGGCCATGCGCATACCTTTAAATACACGGGCAGGATAAGATGACCCACCTATTGATCCTGGTGCTCTGGAACGATCATGTTGACCATGAGATTGCTCACCCACACCATGAAATCCATGACGCTTTACAACACCCTGGAAACCTTTTCCTTTAGTAGTGCCTACTACAGAGACTTTATCGCCTTCTGTAAAAATGCTTACGTCAATGGAGTCTCCTACATTGGCGTCTGTTTCGCTATCGCGTATTTCTTTTACGTATTTTTTTGCCGATGTATTTGCTTTGGCAAAATGATTCTTTTCTGAGAGGAGGGTATGCTTTTCTTTTTTATCACCGAAAGCAATCTGAACAGCATTATAGCCATCAGTATCTAATGTTTTCTTTTGAGTTACAACACATGGACCGGCTTCAATAATGGTTACGGCGGTCTGCCTTCCATTAGTATCGAAAATGCTGGTCATGCCAACTTTCTTTCCTATAATACTTTTCATTTCTAATTAATTAGATCCAGCGCTCCGCTTACTTCGATAAACTTTGTATCCGGAGATGGATGTTACATTTTTATATAAGAACTGTTTCCCTTATCTCATTACTGAAGATGGGTAGGGAATCTTTATGCTTTTATTTCAACATCAACACCAGAAGGAAGATCTAACTTAGATAATGCATCCACTGTGCGTGAGCTACTGGTATAAATATCCAACAAACGTTTATGGGTGCACAATTGAAATTGCTCACGCGCTTTTTTATTTACGTGTGGGCTACGCAATACAGTAAAGATTTTCTTATGTGTAGGGAGAGGAACTGGTCCTGTTACTACAGCGCCTGTACTGCGCACAGTTTTTACAATTTTCTCGGCAGATTTATCTACCAGGTTGTGATCGTAAGACTGAAGTTTGATCCTGATTCTTTGTGACATGTTAAAGAACTTTTTATCCCAATTTTATTTTGGGATTGCAAAAGTAGGTGGATTCAGGCAGATAACAAAAAAATTTAAAAAAATAAATCTGTTAAAAAAGATGCTCCGTATTCTGGCATTAAATTTATACTAATTCCATAAAAAAATATGATGAAAAATAAGCAATCTCCAGAGGAATTATCTTCTGAAATTGATTCAGAAAAAGACAAGAAAGAAATGGAACCGGAATTTTTTAATATTGATCTCCCAGATGTAAATGAAATACCTGGCCAGGAAAATGTAAAACCATTACCGCTTGGTGAACTGTCAGGCTCTACCATATCTTCTACTGATGAGGAAGGTGATGATATATTCGAAGATGGTGAAAATGAAATCGCAAAAATTGATAAAGAGATCATGGAAAGTGAGGAGAGTAACGTAAGCCCGCAAGAAAAGAAAGATCTTTTTATAGCAGCAAATGATATGCCTGGCGATGATCAAAATCTCCGTAAGGCTGCACTGGATGAAACGGACAATGAGGGAGCCCCATTAAATGAAGATGGATTTAATAAAAATATTTCCCCCGATGATTTAGATATTCCTGGTGCTGACCTTGACGATTCTGATGAGGCAATTGGGGAAGAAGACGAAGAAAATAATGATTATAGCTTAAACGCTGATAATGATAATATTCCTGAAGATGAATTTTGATTTTAGAAAAATTTCGATCTCACTTAATATTACGAATCATTAGAATAAAAAAGAGGCAACTTTCAGGTGCCTCTTTTTTATTTTCAATATCACTATTTATTTGTCTTTCACCTTTACCTCACCGTCATCTGTTACTTTAATTTTAGTATCGTCTGTTTTCACCTTATACTTATCACCTTTATCCTTAATTTTTGCATCATCAGTTTTCATTTTGTTATCGCCATCTTTTCCGTATTTCATTTTCCAATCGTCAGCTTTTATCTTAAAGGCATTATCATTTGATTTTATTTTGGCCTCATCTAAAGAATAATTTCCGTCAGTTAAAATCAAGGCATTATTCACAAGCCTTCCGCGTGAATCAAAAGTATCACGGCTTATTGGTTCATAATAATAGGTCAAAGGTTTGTGGGTAGATACATCCACATATTGATGCGAATTTTCATCTTCCATTACTTTTACAGGCTGCTTAGTGTCCAGGCTATAAAATATGGGCATACCATCAGAATCTGTGGTAGCAGCCATATTATCAGTACTGGCTGTAGTTGTACTTGTTGTGGTCATCGTGTCTGTCGTGGAATCTGTAGTAGTATTACCGTTATCATTACATGCCATGAGTAATGTGAACGATGAAACTGCTAATACCATAAATTGCTTTTTCATAATTAGGTTTTTTGTTTGTCATCATTTTGCAATTATAATACCATAATTTCTATCCTTTAGGCTTTATAATATTTCATAAAAAAGATTTTGGCTAACATTTATTACGGAAATTTGCATATGCTTTTTCCAGATGCAAATACCTTCGCAGGCTTTTCTTTATGGGTGCTGGTTTTTTTCGCATTCATTTGCGGCCGTTACTTTCTGATCTCCGGGATTTTTTATGCAGTTTTTTATTGGTGGTTTCCGGGAAAATGGAATAAAAATAAAATCAGCCGGCAATCATACAAAAAAGGCCAATTCAGGAAGGAAATGTACTGGAGTACAGTTTCTGCTTTCATTTTTGCCATAGCAGGCGCGGAATCTGTTTTGCTTTGGCAAAACGGTTATCTTAAAATATATGTAGAAGTCAGTCTTTATGGTTGGTGGTATCTGTTCCTATCACTCATTATTTATATGGTACTCCAGGAGACTTATTATTATTGGATTCATCGGTGGATGCATATACCTGCTGTTTTTAAGATTGTACATAAGGTCCATCATGACAGCAAGATTTCCTCCCCTTTCACTGCCTTCTCCTTTCATCCTATTGAAGCATTGCTCCAGGCAGTGTTTCTTCCAGCGCTATTATTAATAATTCCGATTCAGTTATATGTACTTCTATTTTTATTGGTGATCATGTCTTTAAGTAGTGTGATTAATCACCTTGATATAGAATTATATCCGGCAAGCTCACAAGGATTTTTTGCAAAATGGGTAATTGGCGCTACCCATCATTCCTTACATCACAAACAATATAAGTATAACTACGGTCTATACTTTACCTTCTGGGATGTTTTAAAGAATACAGAAAGTCCCTACTTTAAGGAACTTTTTAAAAAAGTGGCAGGGAAATGAGGCCATATATCCCTCATAATAAGCGCTATAGAGTATTTATTATCTAATTCACCTTCAATATCTATTACACTATTTTAGTTTTAAATTATCTGTTTATAAGTACCTGAAAACTTGTTTAACAAAATAAAGATGAAATTGCTGGCATAATCCATTTTTTAAATGTACATTTGCCACTCAATTTTTTAAAACAACACAACAAAATGGACAACAAAAACACAGGAACCGTAAAATTTTTCAATTCAGAAAAAGGCTTCGGTTTTATTAAGCACGATGATTCTTCTAAAGAAACATTTGTACATGCAAGCGGACTGATTGATGAAATCAAAGAAAACGACAAAGTAGAATTCGACTTGCAAAACGGTCAGAAAGGAATGAATGCCGTTAATGTGAAATTAATCGGCTAAAATCGATATTTTTCAATGCAAAGGCAGCTATACGCTGCCTTTTTTTATGCCCTGTAATTTAGGAATAAAGCGGGGTACAGAATTGCTGTAATCTTTATACTGTTTACCAAAAACAATAGTCAGCTTTTTCTCTTCAAACAATACACCTATCCAAACATAAACCGTAAGTAAAACAACGCATATCAGGTTATTGAGATATGGAAAAATAAAAAATAATCCCCACACAAATAATATAGTACCACTATATAAGGGATGGCGGACGAATTTATGTATTCCATTCACTTTCAATTCTACAATCTCGCTTTCCCCCATAACACGCCTAATACCGCTTAGCGCTACAAAATATTTTTTAATCGATATAAACATAATGATCAATCCTGGCACAATTGCAAGAATTACCGGCAGAAACATCAGTTGATTTAAAGAGAATAATTGAGGGCTTGAAAATGAGTATTGAAATATGAGAATAGCGGCAAGAGCTATAAAAGCAAATAAAGAATAAATTAAACGATACAATCCTTCATCTTTCCATTTCTTATAGAAAAAATTTTTCAAAGAAGTAGATGCAGCAATGCTGTGCACCACATAATATATTATCCATAAAATGATTAGCAAATAATGATTGGCACTCATAATTGAAAGTTAATCCATCAATAATACTTATTCGATAAACTATTTATAAAACCAAACATCATGCAACTACTATTCCACAACGCTTGTCTATATTTGCAAACTAAAAAACTCAAAAATGAAAAAAACTTTTTCTCTTTTATTTTTCGCTTCAGTGATATCGGCAAGTACTTTTTCACAAGGTCAGATTAATCTCACAAAAGGACAAAAATACCAGGTAGATTCTAAAGTGGTTACAGCAAGCTCTACCGAAGTTCAGGGCCAGACAATGGAAACCAATGTAGACGCTGCTTCTATTTATAATATAGAAGTAAAAGATGTTACAAATGATTCTTAT
>JBDTXP010000099.1:0-7909 GCA_040006135.1 Ginsengibacter sp.
CATCAGCAGGATCAGGCTCTGCGCTTGCGACAGCTTCATTAAATGAATTGTTTACTACTTCCTTTGCAGCAGTCTCAATTTCATTTAGTTCTGTTTCAGAAAATCCTTTATGTAACAGCTTTAATTTAAGTTTTGCAAATGGATCTCTTTCCAAGGACTTCTCTAATTCTTCGTCTGTCCTATAAAATTCTTTTCTTACTCCACTTGTATGATGACCAAGCAAAGGAACTTCTGCGTGTACCAAATATGGTTGTGATGTTTCGCGCACTTCACGTACTACATCTCTCATTCCTTTATAACTTTCAAAAAAATCACTACCATCAAGGCATACTCTCTTTATTCCTTTAAATCCTTTTATATATTGGTAGGCATTCATGCTGCGCGCTTCTGATGCAGTTACACTTATCCCCCAATTATTATCCTGCACTAAATAAATGATCGGTAATTGCTTTAGCGCTGCTACCTGAAGCGCTTCGCTCACTTCACCTTCAGTAAGACTTGCATCACCAAGCGAACAAATTACAATCGGCCGTTCAGCATTTTCGCCATTCCTGTAAATTGGGGAATTTATTTTTTCAAGATATTGAAGTCCTTGTGCAATACCTGTGGCCGGAATAACCTGCATGCCCGTAGCACTGCTTTGATGAATAATGGTTGGCTTATCCTTATCTCGTGAGCTGGGATGCGAATAATATTCTCTACCGCCAGAGAAAATATCATCTTTTTTAGCAAGCAACTGTAACATTAATTGATAAGGAGAAAATCCCAACCCGAGCAACAGACTTTCATCCCGGTAATAGGGGCTCACATAATCGCATGGTAATAATTGAAAAGCAGTTGCAAGTTGTATCGCTTCATGGCCGCGGGATGTAGAATGAACATAAGTGCAAATATTCCGGTTAGCTTCATAAATGGTTGCCATCGCATCTGCAGTACACATTAACCTGTAAGCCTCAAGTAAAATATCTTTTTCCATCATAGGTACCTCAATACTTTATTTATTATTATGGTTTCTTCCCAAAACATTCGCGGGTTTTTAAAAGTTAAAAGGTCAACATTGCTGCGGGTTAATCGTCCGGCTAATTCTGTAACAAATTATTTTTTAAGAAATCATGATCATTCATTTTTCCAATAGAGGCTATTCAAAGTAACTAAGATTTGTTTTTGGACTTAAAGCCAAAAGGCTCTCATAAATTAACTGAATAGTATTTTCAATATCCGTTTTGTTTATCATCTCAACAGTAGTATGCATATATCTCAGTGGGATGGAAATAAGTGCAGAAGGGCAGCCATCGTTTGCATAGGCAAAGGAATCAGTATCGGTTCCGGTACTGCGACTTACTGCTCTCAGCTGGAAAGGAATATTCTTTTTTGTAGCAGTATCCTCAATTACTGCCAATAACTTATTATGAACAGCAGGGCCATATACCAAAGCAGGGCCTTTGCCACATACACAATCACCTTCAATTAATTTATTGATCATAGGCGTGGTAGAATCATGAGTAACATCGGTTATGATAGCCACATTTGGCTTGATACGTCGAGCGATCATTTCCGCGCCCCTTAATCCTATTTCCTCTTGAACGGAATTCACCACATACAAGCCATAAGGGAGTTTCTTTTTATTTTCCTTTAAATGCCGCGCCACTTCAGCGATCATAAATCCCCCGATGCGATTATCAAATGCACGTCCAATCAAATTGCCATAAGCAATTTCATCAAAGCCTTCTGTATAAGTCACCGCTGCACCGATATGTACTCCAAGATCTTCAACTTCTTTTTTATTTCGTCCGCCGCAGTCCAAAAAAAGATTCTCTACTTTAGGTTGATTTTCTTTCTCTTGCCCACCTTGTCTTGTATGAATTGCCGGCCAGCCAAATACTGCTTTTACCGGGCCCTTTTTCCCATGAATAAGTACTCTTTGAGAAGGTGCAATCTGGTGATCTACTCCACCGTTTCTTTTTAAATAAATTAATCCTTCGGCATTAATATAATTTACAAACCAACTGATCTCATCAGCATGTGCTTCGATCACAACTTTAAATTTATGATCAGGATTATTAACTGCAACTGCTGTTCCATAAGGATCTGTAAATGTGGTGTCCGCAAATTTTTTAATGTAGTTAAGCCAAACTTTTTGTCCACCTGTCTCAAAGCCAACAGGGCTGGCTGTGTTCATATAATTTTTTAAAAATAGATAGGATTCATCTGTGAATGCAAAGGGCGATTTTTTAGTTTTTGCCATAGTTTTATTTATAAAAAGATAAATTTATTTTGCAAATTTATGCCTTTAAGCTGAAAAGCATAACGAGAATGGACTGGAGAAGCATCATGCCATCTACACCGGCAAGATAGATGTAATCTGAATTTGACTTTTTGGTCAGTTCAATTATGATCGTGGTAATAAAGATGGAAATTAGCATAGCGATAAAGAAATTCGGCCTCGGCAGATAAAGAAATTGCAGTATGCATGCTATGATAAAAAGAGCAGTAAGTAAGTATGCAAACCAATAAGATTTTTTTCTTCCTAATAAAACTGCAAGCGTTCTGATATTTTGAGAACGATCTATTTCTATATCCCTCATATCAAATAGAAGGCATAAGATCATCATAAAAACAAATCGCTTAAAAAAAATAAAAAAGAATAAGCCTGTATCATAATGCATTCCTGCGGCCGGTAACCATACTGTAACTAGTGTCCATAATAACGATAAGGTAATTATTTTAAAAACCCCGTAATCTTTAATCCTCTTTTTTTTTCCAAAAGGAAGAAAAGGAAAGGAATATAATAAGGATATTACACCAAGAATTAATAAAATACCCAAATGCCTGACCTGGAAACTAAAAACACTTACTACAATTAATATAACTCCGGCAACAAGTAAAAAAAAGTGGATTTTCTGATTCTTAATTGTCCAATGCAATCTTTCGGAACCCTGAACAGCTGCAGTTTTTACAATGTAATGCAAGTTGTATTGAAACAACGTAGCGCCAAAAACAAATGAGTAAAATCCAAAATGATTTAAAGGAGTGTTGAGAAGTATACTGGTTTCAATACAAAAACCTACAGCACAGGCTGCAATAAAAATACTACCGAATAAAATAAATTGAGCGCTTTTAAGTAACACACTTTATTTATATATAATTATTGCAGGTGAAAAGGCTGTATCACTTAAGTGATTTTGTTTATCCTTAAGTATAAATTTAAAATACGCAGTATCGTTCATCATGCATTTTGGAGGCTTTACATCCGGAATACCAGGATCACTATAATTG
The DNA here is from genome assembly GCA_040006135.1 of Ginsengibacter sp. Lineage (GTDB taxonomy): Bacteria > Bacteroidota > Bacteroidia > Chitinophagales > Chitinophagaceae > Ginsengibacter. Next base: position 3,277 of record JBDTXP010000099.1, read on the forward strand.
TATCCAAATAAAACTGAAATATCTCCTTTTTGATCTTTCGAAAAAGGAAAATCAGGTACTGCATACGATTGTGTAAATCCGCTTAAAGGGCAATTAGGCACTTCTTTAATCACATAAATTGTATCGCTAACATCACCTTCTTTATCTGTAAAAGAAAGTGTAAGTTTCAATAATTGACCAGATCTTAAATCCGTAGTGCTTACACTAGAAAATTTAAGGGAGGGAATCGTATTATACTTTTCCTTTTTGCAAGAACTCAATATTAAGAAGACAAATATTGCTGATAAAAATTGGTAACGCATCTTTGTGGTTTATTTTTCAAATTTAATTATTAAAAACTGAATAATAAGTTACAAATATCAAATTGGGAAAATACCATTTTCACTACTTCCTATTATGATTTTGAAAAAAATGCGCTTGATTTATTTAAACATCAGTATAATCAAATAGAAATCTATCAGAAGTATGTTGACTTAATAATTAAGGACATTAGCAAAGTAAATCAACTTAACAAAATCCCTTTTCTGCCCATAAGTTTTTTTAAAACGCACTTAGTGACTGATTCACCTCAAAAATTTGAAACCATTTTTGAAAGTAGTGGAACCACCGGATTTACCACCAGTAAACATTTAGTTACTAATTTAGATCTCTACAAAAAATCTTTTTTAAAATCATTCAATTTATTCTATGGAGATCCGAAGGATTATTGCATCCTTGGTCTGCTTCCTTCTTACCTCGAAAACAGTTCTTCATCATTAGTCTTTATGGTTGAAGAGTTGATAAAAAGAAGTATAAATCAACATAGCGGCTTTTACCTCGATGATCTTGAAGTATTATTTCAAACGATCGCTCATAACGAGCTAACGATGCAGCCAACACTCCTGATCGGAGTTACCTACGCGCTTTTAGATTTTGCAAAAGCCTTTCCTATGAAGTTAAAATATACGACAGTGATTGAGACGGGTGGCATGAAAGGTCGAAGGGAAGAAATGACAAGGGCTGATGTGCATGAATCTATAAAACAAAATTTAGGAGTTTCAAATGTGCATTCGGAATATGGCATGACAGAATTATTGTCACAAGCTTATTCTTCCGCAAATGGAATTTTCAAATGTCCACCCTGGATGAAAGTATTAATCCGTGAAAACGATGATCCATTCGACGTTAGGCAAAAAACAAAAGGCTTAACTTTTTCAGGCCTCATTAATATTATTGATCTGGCAAACCTTCATTCCTGCTGCTTTATAGCTACGGATGATGTAGGACGCTTACATAAAAATGGCCAATTTGAAATTATGGGCCGCCGGGATAATAGTGATATCCGGGGTTGCAGCCTGCTTACAATCTAAAATTATTTAAATGCCTCTGTAATAACATTTCCTACGCAACCACTTGGCATTTGAGTTTTTAGTAGCGCGGTAATTGTTGCTGCAATATCAGTCATGTAAGTTTCCCTGTTGAGTGTTCCGTGCTTAATACCATTTCCAAAAAATATCAAAGGAATATGTGCATCGTAAGGATTCCAGGCACCGTGCGTTGTACCGGTGAATCCCATCCCAATATATCCCGGCTTTAGAATAAAACCCATTTGACCGCTCCTTTCAGGATTATATCCATTAATTAGCATTGTCTTTATTGTTGCTGGTAAGGGTGTTGCTCCTAGATTTTCATATGAAAAAGCATAAGCGATCTCAGGCCTTGACTGAAGAAAGAAAATTATTTGCTTTTCTACTGCTGACTGTTCTTTCTTTTGGTCATCTATTTCTGAAGGATCAATATATAGCTGATTATTTTGAATTTTAATTAGCGTTTTATTAAGCCCAAATTTCTCACTCAACATTTTCTTAAGGTCAATCGTCAAAGTACTGCTGGTAAAATTGCCCGCAGAAATATTATTCTCCTCTAAAAACCCTGGAACATGTGCTGCCCCGTGGTCAGCAGTAAGAAATAAAACATAATTTCCTTTACCAACACTTTTATCGAGGTAGTTTAAGAAATCTGCGATGTCCCTGTCTAATCGTATATAAGTATCTTCTGCCTCCACGGAATTAGGTCCAAATGTATGTCCCATATAATCTGTAGAGGATATACTTACAGTTAGCATATCGGGGTACCCACTTTGACCTAAATGCTCATTAGCAATAGCTTCTTTTGCCATTGTAAAAGTAAATGTGGCTGCATAAGGGGTATATTTAAATGCAGAAAGTTTGTTTCTACCTGTTTTAGATAACCGATGCGGAAACGTAGTACTATCTTCCCCCGGAATCTTTCCCTCATATTTACGATTATCAGCGCTACTCATTGTATATTTTTGAATAGGTAAAAGAATGTTCCAGTCCAAAGCCATATATTTTTCAGGGTATTTGCTTTCATTTACTTTCTGCACCCACTGTGGCAAATGCGCCTGGTAATAAGTACTTGAAATCCATGATCCATTTGTATCGTCATACCAATAAGCGCCATTGGCAGCATGGCCGGCTGGCAATATTGCCGCCCGATCTTTCAAAGAGATGCCAATAACTTTATTTCTAAAATTGGATTTTAATCTTAGCTCATCACCAATAGTTGTAACCCACATATTACGAGGACTCATTTTCCCTAACACTGATGAACTGCCAACAGTTTGGACGGTGGAATCTTCGGTGCAATACATGTTCTGTTTAGTATTTGCATCGTACCAATCATTTCCAACAATACCATTAATAGAAGGAACGCTGCCTGTAAAAATACTTGAATGGCCTGGTGCTGTATACGTTGGCACATAAGGAATAAGAGTATTATCGCAGTTAAACCCTTCTCTCTGAAGCCTATTAAAACCACCATCAGAATAATTACTGCTATAACGATAAAGGAAATCCCACCTCATCTGGTCTATTACAATTCCTACGACTAATTTAGGAGGATTAAGTAGGTTCTCCTTCTGGCAAAAAGAGGAAGCAGCAATGAAAAATAAAGTAATTAATAATCCAAATTTTTTATTCACCTTTTTTTTTAATAAAGGTAAAAGATAAAGTCTAAAATGATTTTGCAATTAAGACAAGGCATCTTAAAACTTCTTTTGATTACAAATACAAATAAAACTCTAATGCTTTACTTTTGCAGGTATTAATAACAAAAAAAAATTGTAGATGAGCGATTTGTTTGCCCGCATGGAGAAGGATCAGGGCCCCTTAGGACAACACATAAAAAGAGCACATGGATATTTTTCTTTTCCTAAATTAGAAGGTGAGCTCGGCAGTAGAATGAAATTCAGAGGTAAAGAAAAAATTATTTGGAGCCTTAATAATTATTTGGGACTAGTAAATCACCCGGATACGCGAAAAGTGGATGGCGAGGCTGCTGCAAAATATGGTCTGGGAAATCCTATGGGTTCCAGGATGATGAGTGGAAATACTGATCTTCATGAAGAATTGGAAGAAAAGCTCGCAAAATTTGTAAGCCGGGAAGACGCGATGATATTAAATTTCGGATACCAGGGAGTCATGAGTTGTATAGATGCCCTGGTTTCCCGTCACGATATTATTGTGTATGACGGGGAAGCTCATGCCTGCCTTATTGATGGTGTGAGATTGCACATTGGATATAGTTATAAGTACAAACATAATGATATAGCTGATTGCGAAAAACAATTGCAACGAGCCACAAAAATGGCAGAAAAAACGGGTGGCGGAATATTAGTGATCACAGAGGGTGTTTTCGGCATGAGTGGCACTCAGGGGAAATTAAAAGAGCTTGTTGCTTTAAAAAAAGATTATCAATTCAGGTTATTGATTGATGACGCACACGGATTTGGTGCTCTGGGTGCAACAGGCGCCGGTGCTGATGAAGAACAAGGTTGCCAGGCTGATGTTGATCTTTACTTTAGCACCTTTGTAAAAAGCATGGGTAGCATTGGTGCATTCATAGCCGGACCGAAAGCCATCATTGACTTTTTGCGATATAATGTGCGTTCGCAAATTTTTGCTAAAAGCTTACCTATTGCTGTAGTAGAAGGAATGCTGAAAAGATTAGAGATGATAAAAACAATGCCTGAGTTTAAAGAGAAATTGTGGCATATTGTGAACCGGCTGCAAAATGGTCTTAAAGAGCGGGGATTTGATATTGGTAAAACAAACAGTCCGGTTACGCCGATTTATTTAAAAGGCGGCCTGCCGGAGGCCACCGGAATGGTTATGGATATAAGAGAGAATTATAATATTTTTTGTTCCGTCGTCATTTTTCCCGTTATTCCAAAAGGCGAGATCATTTTTCGATTAATCCCAACGGCAGCTCATACTGAGGAAGACGTGGATATTACGTTAAAGGCATTTGAGGAAACGAAGAAAAAGTTAGACGAAGGTGCTTATCATGCTGAGGAAATTCCTGATATGTCAGATATTGGGATGGGACTTAAAGGAGAGGCTTAGAGTTTTAAAATTAAACAAATAAAAATTTGCCGTTGTAGAACATTTCTACAACGGTTTTTTTATATAATAAAAACCGGGCAACTGTATAGAAGCCCGGGGAAATCAAAAAATCTTAACCATTAAATTAAATGAAATTCTATTAATAAGTAGGAATAGTACAGGAAAAGGTTGCTTAAAAAAAAGGGGCCGGATAAAAATCCACCCCTGTTATAATCCAATATCCTATG
>JBDTXP010000100.1:0-7714 GCA_040006135.1 Ginsengibacter sp.
CTTCTGCCTATACGCCCTATTATAAACGCTGCTACGGGCAGAAAAAATAACAGAAAAAAGGTAAGCTGCGGACTTAATACCACCAGGTACAAGAAAAATAAGATTACTGTTACCGGCTCTCTAAAAAGTGTTTCTAAAACATTTACAATGGAATTCTCTACTTCTACTAGATCATTGGTAAGACGACTCATGATATCGCCTTTCTTCTGATCATTAAAATAGCCAACAGGCAACACCAGTATTTTTTTATACATGGCCGAGCGCATATCATTGGTGATGAGGTTGCGAACCGGAGTTAATACATAAATAGATAGATACAGGAAAACATTTTTTAATATAATAAAAATCAATATTAAAATACAAATAATACCTAATGCTTTTATATCGCCGTTGGGTTGCTGTACGATGTCGTATAAATAATTCTTAAAAAGATTAACCGGGTTGATCGAGGATAAATGACCTTCCTGGGTATGCAAATTACCAAGTGTGTTTTCTTTCTTAAAAATCAGTAATAAAAAAGGGCTGAGCAATCCTAATGAAACAACCGAGAAAAGATTAGAAAGTAAATTAAAACTAAAATAGGTAACTATTAATTTAGGATACTTAGAAACATAGCGGAAAACCGTTCGTAAACTCTTCATTGAATATTATAAATCTGCCTTAGCATGGTTATACCGGCAAAGTAACTAATTTTACATGTACTAATGAGTTACAGATGATAGAAGGTAAACGGCAAAAACAGGTAGCACTGGAAATAGCAAAAGAGCTCAATGAAATATTTTTAAAATTGGGTATTAATATGCAGGATGGAGGTATGGTTTCCATCTCCTCGGTAAAAATAACACCCGATTTGTACGAGGCGAGGATTTACTTGAGCTTTTTCCAGGTAAAAGATGCAGACGCTGTTCTTGAAAAAATAAAAGCGCGTAGCAGCGAGATACGTGGTGAATTAGGAAATAGAATGCGCCATCAACTAAGGAGTATTCCCCAGCTTACTTTTTATTTGGATGATACGCTTGATTATGTTTTTAAAATTGAAAAGCTACTGGATGATCTTAAAAAAGACCAGTCAGAAAATAAAAATGATTAGTGCTCTGGCGATTTAAAGATTATTTTTTTACAATTAATACTTCACATTTTCCTTGTATTTAAAATTTGCATGGCGATATTTTAAGGCAAAAAAGAGCACCCACGCTATTAATATTATTGCCTGGGTTACCGCAGGAGTGATTGCTTTCTCTACGATGTGCCAGGTATTGGTTTTAAGTGTTTTCAATGGCTTTGAAGGCCTTGTTCAATCTTTGTACTCCAATTTTTATGCTGATGTGAAAGTTGTGCCGGCAAAAGGAAAAACGTTTGTGCTGGACCGTGAGCAGCTCAAAAGCATAGCTCAATTAAAAGGCGTAAAAGGCCTTTCCAAAAATGTAGAAGAAAAAGCCCTGATTCAAAATGGCGAACAACAAACCGTAGTATTGCTGAAAGGCGTAGATTCCAATTATGATAGAGTTTCCGGTCTGCCATCAAAAATGTACCATGGAACTTTTAATGCAGGAACCATTGATAATCCATTACTTGTTTTAGGTTCAGGTATTGAAAGTGCTATAGGCGTGCAAGCTGATAAAAATCTTTTTCCAATCACTATTTTCTTACCAAAAAAAACAGAGGGAGCTGCTAATCCGCTAAGCGCTCTTAGCGAAGGCAATGCTAATACTTCAGGCAGTTTTGCTATCCAACAGGATTTTGATAACAAATATGTGATCACGAATATGGATTTTGTAAAACAGCAAATGAATTACCAGCCAAACGAATATAGCGCGCTGGAAATAGCATTAATTCCATCCCAAAGTGTACAAACATTTGTAAACAACCTCCAGGAAAAGCTCGGCAGTAAATTTAAAGTGCTGACAAAGTATCAGCAAAACACAAGCTTATACAACTCAATGAGGCTGGAAAAGTGGTTCATTTATGCAGTGCTCACACTCATTTTGGTCATAGCCGCCTTTAATATGATTGGGGCACTGACCATGCTTGTACTTGAGAAAAAGAAGGACATAAGTGTGCTCCGCGCATTAGGTGGCCGTACTCAGCTGATAAAGAAGATTTTTCTGAGTGAAGGAATTTTACTTGCCGCAGGTGGTGCTGTTATTGGTATTTTCCTGGCTCTGCTCATTGCAATCCTGCAAATGAAATATCATTTAATAAAGATCGAAGGCAACTCCTTTCTTATTGATTATTTTCCCGTAAAAATGCAGCTGACTGATATTATGCTGGTATTATTTACTTCATTGCTCATCGCTTTTATTGCTGCATGGTTCCCTGCGAACAAGGCATCTAAGCAGTCATTTAATCTAAAAGTTTAAATGAAAGCACGTAGCTTTAAAAATTATTATCTCAAAAAGTTTTGATTGTTGGAAATCATTTCTAATTTTGTGGTGTTCCTATACCTACATCGAAACATTTTCCCCCTTTTTTTTCCAATATTATTTGCAAATCACCCGGCATGAGCTTTAGTAAAGCCTGAATTGTGCCATCCTTTTCCCAATGAACTTGTGCGTACGCACCTGTGGTAATTATAACTAACTGAAAAAAATGGGAAAGGAAAATTATATAAAATATTGGCGGCGTAGCCTGATCACCTTTTGTATTATTGGGTGCTCCTTATTTACTTCCGCACAAAGAAATTATCAACTTGTATTTTCGGAAAATCTCCGCGGTAATACCACCATTTGTGGAAACACACTTCTCCAAATAATTAAAAGTCCAGGCGTAGCTGATACCCTGAAAATGAACGACAACAAAACTACCGGCTATAGTATTTACGGGAATGACAATGAGAATATGCAATACATAGATATAGATGGCAATACAGGTGATGGTGTTTCCACCAGGAATTCATCATCTGCTGATTTGCAATTACCCCAGGGTAATACCACAATAAAATTTGCCCGACTTTATTGGGGCGGCCGCGTTACCAATAGCCAATTCAATTTGGCTTTACCGGAAAATCAAACAGTAAAAATCAGGAAAGGAAATTCAGGAATTTATACAAATGTAAAAGCCCTTGGAATCGACCAGGCTACTATCAGTACCGGCTATACGCAATACCAGGCTTATGCAGATGTGACAAATTTTATTACACAAAATGGTGCGGGAACTTATAGTGTAGGCAATGTACCACTCACAACAGGCTCTATTTCCGGTGGAGGGAATAATGGTGGATGGTGTATTGTGGTAGTTTATAAAAATAATTTATTGAATTATAACAGTATTCGAGTTTATGACGGATTTGAGAAAGTATATAATGATGGGATAGAAACTACCAATAGTGTTACCCTCACAGGACTTGATGTTCCATCCGGTATTCTTGCGGCAAGTGATGCACAAATGAGCGTAATGGCCTGGGAAGGAGATGCAAATATTAAAGGTGACTTTTTGAAAATAAATGGCATTTTATTTTCCAACGAAATAAACCCGGTAGATAACCCCTGGAATGGCACAATCAGTAATAATGGTATGCAGGTTCATTCAAGGTATCCAGATTTTAGCAACCAGATGGGTATGGATATAGATGTTTTTAATGTGGGAGCTGGTTACAATATTGTACCAAATTCAAAAGAAGTAATGTTGGATTTTGGTACGGAAGCTGATCAATATTATCCAGGCGTATTTATGTTTTCAATAAAAATGAAAGACCCTTCCATCACTGTGGAAATCCAGGTAAAAGATGAAAATAATAATCACCTTGCAGAAAGTGGAGAACAACTTACCTACACTATGTCAGGCGCAAATAGCGGGCAAGGAAATGCAAATTTTATTGTGCTTACAGATACATTGCCATCCGGAGTTACTTATTTACCAAACTCCCTCGAACTTATTAGTAGTTCTGGATTATTACCCGGAACCTTGACGGATGAAAGCGGCGATGATATCGCGGAATTTGTACAATCAGGCAACTTACAAATTGTCCGTTTCAGAATTGGAAATGGCGCTAATGGCACCTCGGGAGGCACCTTAATAAATAACCAGGCTTATTCAGTTCGGTTTAAGGTTACTGTAAACCCACCACCTGCAGGCAGGAACGTGCCATCAATTACAAATATCGTTCGGATCAATTCTCTCTCTGATGCAGGAATATCTTTTGTAGATGATGCTACTGCTATTATAAATCCTGAGGAAGGCCCTCTGCCTCTGACATTTGTAAATGTGGCTGCACAAAAAATACCGGGAGCGGTAGCTGTTCAATGGACAACGACACAAGAAATAAACTGTAAGGATTTTATGGTAGAAAGGAGTGAAGATGGTATAATATTTAAAGTAGTGGCAAAATTACCAGCCCTGGGTAACGGAAATTCGATAAAAAAATATGAGTGGCAGGATAAAAATATTCCTTCAATTTCAAAAATTTATTATAGGTTAAAACTAATAAGTATTGATAGCAGTTTTCAGTACTCAAAAATATTCTCAATAAGTATTGAGTCCAATGAAGTAATTAAAATTAATCAAGGTAATATTCATAATTTCCTGTCCATTTCAAGTGCAGAATCAAATAACTCCAGGGTGGCAATAAAAATATATACAGCCAATGGGTTAATGGTCTATTCAAAGAATATAGTGCTAGAAAATAACAGCCCTTTGAAGATAAATGAAGTTGAACGCTTTTCTACGGGCATTTACTTCTTAGAAGTTATTGCTTCAAATCACCGCTACATTAAGAAGTTTTTAAAAGAATAAGGGATTGAAACAATTGTACAGTTTTTTAGCATTAGGAACATTCAATACTTAATTTATTGTGCAAACGAAACGATAAAAACCCTGAATGCTCAAATCACGGGGCAATATAAGTCTGTAAGGCCTTTACATAACTATCAAATGCTTCAATCCCTACTGCTGTGATCTTACAAATGGTCTGCGGATAATTGTTATGAAATTGCTTGGTTATATCTATATATCCGGCCTCTTTTAATTTGCTGATCTGGACACTTAAATTCCCCGCCGTGGAGTTAGTCTTATCTTTAAGAAAATTAAACTCAGCCTCCTTCACGCTAATCAATAACGACATGACAGCAAGCCGCAATTGAGAGTGTAATATAGGGTTGAGGTTTTTAAAATCCATATGAGTGATTACTAGAATTCTTTATGCTTATACAATTCCAAAATCTTTAATTCAGGTTATTGTTATATTTACTTCTGAGTAAATAACCCGGAATAATCCAGGCTAAGAGTACTGCAACAGCTACCAATAACAACTGAAATTCTGGCAAAATAAAAAGTGCAAGTATAGAAAAGATCCAACAACAAATACTTCCCATAATTAATGGTTTAAACTTAAGTATAACTCCGGATAAGAATATGGGCATACCATACAACACCAATAAAAGAGGATAAATAAGTTTATAAATACCAGAATAATTAACTATAAAAAGTGAGAGCATCAGGCAAATAAAAAATGCCAGCCATACAAAACCATTGATCTCTTCCGTATAAGTGTTTACCTTTTGCGTCTTCCTTTTTTTCCTGATGATAAATATTTGAAAAATAGCCATAACCCATGTGGAAAGCCACACATACCAGGCATTCTCCTTGAAAAAATAAAGTGCAATAAATTGTATAATACAACACGCAAAAACAATCCAACCCCACCATAAATAAAGTAGCCCATTCTCGCTAAATCTGTTCTTCGCTTTATTGATCATAGACGCGATGAGCGCCATGCTTTCCGCCTGCGTCATTTCATTTTTGCTATTTTCCATTTTTTATTTGTATTGAGATAAAAAATAATCAACGCTTGATTTTCCCCAGGTAGGTGAAAGTGGCGTTTCCGGTTTAAAGTTTTCATACAATTTATTTGCGATTTCAAACAGCGGCTTTGCGACTTCCTTTCCTCCACCGAAAGCCTCCGGAGTGTAAAATTTATTTTCTGCTTCAAGGAGATATGGCCGTGGGTTTGTTGGATCTAATTTCTTTGCCTTTTCGATATTACCATTAATGTCCCCGACGTAGGTCATGTACCTGCTTTGTGGATCTACTGTCATTCGGGCAGTAGCGATCATACTTTTCACAACATCCGTTTCAGAGTTTTCTTTTCCTAAAATAGTTTCGGCTTTCGAAATATAATCTGCCCCTTTATCCGCCAGGGCATCCTTTTTACTATTATCCTTTTCCATCATCGCCTGCGTTGCGATACAATAGCCTGCATAATAATAAGGGAGCCATTGGGTTTTTTCAGCATCAGCAATGCGGGCAAAATTATTTCCAAGTTCTGCGAAATTATTTTTTACCATCATCGAGTCCAGCATAACAATATTTGCATTCATTGCTTTTGTATATTTCTCACTTTGAGCTTTCACAAAAATGGAAGGTGCAAAGAGGATCATTAAAAAAATTATCTTTTTCATTTACTGTTGTTTTATTGATTTATAATTTGTCTTTAAGTTTTTTATATTCTCTCTCAGCGAGATTATTGCCGGATCTGTACACACCTACATAATTAAACAGGACACCTATTCCCCATCCCACCATCGGCCATACCGGCCATGGAATTCCGATGTGTTCCGGAGGTGGCGTTGAGGTGTTTTTTAAACTAATATACCAAAGTGTCCAAAAGAAAATGTTCATGATAAAATAAATAAGGAGGTGGTACTTAAAGGCCGCTCTCTTTTGTGCTTCCTTCCACATTTCCGGATCTTTCTGTTCTGTTTCCATGATTTATTTTTTTAGATGAAGAATAATTTTTTTTTGTTTTAGAACACGTTTAAATTTTTATCTTTTATCATTCTGAGCCTGTCGAAAGGCTACTTTTTTTCTTTTAAAGATGATCATTAATCGCATCTTGTGACCTGTCAATTCCCAGGCTGATAAAGTACCCTATAAAATAAAATCGTTTGGCAGCAGGCAATACAGCAACTTTATTTTTTCCGTTTGCGGAATAATTATAGGAATATACATTATTAAAACCAAGGACATTCGTTACAGAAATTACTAATACGCCAAACGCTTTCGCATTCGCCTTACCAATATTTGGCAAATAATTCAAACTAAGGCTTATGCTATTAAAGTCTTTTGTTTTCCCCCCATCCTTTATTTTAAAATTATTATTTCCATCACTCATGATATTATAATAGGGTCTGCCCGTTGCATAGGTATATGAGGCGTTAAATTGAGTTTTTATCGGGAGAAAAAATTTCTTTATTACAAGAGATGCCGTATGCTTAGAAGCAAAAGGAGGCTGAATTGCAAATGGATAATTCAAAAAATCTCTCTTCGTATCCAAATAGGAATATGAAATCCAATAGTCAAGATTTTTGATTGTCTTCTTATCGCGCCAAAAAACTTCTATGCCTTTGGCATCGCCAAATCCATCATTATTAATTGCAAGGGGACTTCCATAAGTATTGTTCGTTTTTATAAGGTCATTATATTTTTTATAAAACAATTCTGTGCGAAAAGTCCGGTCCTTTGTGAGCTTTTGATACTGCGCTATATAATGAGTAGCCTTTACAAAATGCAGAGCATTCAATGAAGGAAGGTATTGACTATTCGGATCCTGGTAAAATTGTCCAAATGCAAAGGAAGCCTGGCTGTTATCAGCAAACTTATAAGCAAAAGAAATTCTCGGCGCAATATTCCAGCGATTCAGTAAAGAGGAATGCTCAGAACGAACACCTGCCTTTAGCGCCAGGTCATTAGTGATGTAAATATCCCCTTCTGCAAATAA
>JBDTXP010000101.1:0-7705 GCA_040006135.1 Ginsengibacter sp.
TAAATTTAAACTTTATTATTGCTTTTCCTTAACTACTTTATTTATCAACCCTAACTTTTTAAAATGAGAAAAATTTTCCTTTTATTATTAGTAGTATGTACGTTTCAATCAAAAGCACAATGGAGTACCGATCCGCAAATTGCGGATACAAAGGTCTTTACCGGTGCAGATTATCAAAATCATTCTTTCTCTATTGCTGATGGAAGCGGCGGCGCTATTGTTTTTTGGGAATCCAGAGATGCTCTTGAGACTAATTTTAGCATTAATTATAATCACTTAAATAGTTCGGGAGTGGCAGACTGGGCATCCGTTACTACTGGTCTTACTATTGCAACAGGTGCCGATTATAGAAGTATAAACCAGGTTATAAGTGATGGTAGTGGTGGAGCTTTCATTGCCTGGGAAGTTGAATCGACTAATTACCAGGTACTGGTACAGCATATTTCCTCCACTGGTGCTCAGCTGTGGACTTCAGGCGGAGTACTTTTGAGTGGAAATGGTTATACATCATATATATGTAGCGATGGAAGTGGAGGTATAATTGGTGCCTGGTCAGATGACCAATATGATCCTGTAAACAACTTTCCACGTACATATGCTCAACGCATTTCCGCAGCAGGGACACCCATGTGGGCAGCAGGTGGTATACGTGTTGTAAATACTACTTCTTTTGATGCATGTATAGGATTAGTACCTGATGGAAGTGGCGGCGCTGTAATAGCAATGCTTGACACACGAAACAATGTATATAATCCGGTAACCATTGAAAATAGTAATATAGATATTTATGCACAGAGATTAAATGCTCTTGGAGTAAATCAGTGGGCAGCTGCAGGCGTGCCAGTTTGTACCAATACTTTTAACCAACTTGAGGAAACTGGCGGGTATACTAATAATTTTATTATTTCGGATGGCACCGGCGGAGCGATTATAACATGGGAAGATTATAGAAATGATCCGAATAATGGTAATGTATCTCCCATTCTGGCGGACATCTTTGCACAGAAAATAAATGCTTCGGGTGTTGCACAATGGACAACAAATGGCGTAGCTGTGAGTACCTCAACAGATGATCAGTCCGATCTGAATATTTTTCCTGATGGCGCTGCCGGAGCGGTGATTACCTGGCAGAATGCTCCAAATTATGGTCTTTATATCCAAAAATTAAATAGCGCTGGTGTAGCACAGTGGACAGCAAACGGAAAAAATATTGTATCAGATCCAGGAGGCTTTTTATATTCTTCAGCAATTGACGAATCAGGCAATAATATTTTAGTGGCGTGGACAGCTAATACTGGTACCTCAGCCCAGAATATTACAGCTCAGAAAATTTCAATTTCCACAGGTTCATTTTTATGGGGAACAGGAACTCTTGTTTGCGGCAGAGCAGATGATCAAAGTGAACCTTTTATAATAAATGATGGGGCAGGAGGTGCCATTATTTCCTGGACCGACCAAAGAACTGATGCAGATATTTATGCAAACCGCGTTCCTTCCAGCGGTTCCCTTCCGGTAAATTTTATAGATTTTACTGCAAACATGCAGGGAACAGATGTGCGCCTCGACTGGAGTACCGCCACGGAAAGTAACACTCAGTATTTTGGAGTAGAAAAAAGTAATGATGGTACTCATTTTAATGAGACCGCAAAAGTGAATGCTGCCGGAAATAGTACCATTGAAAAACATTATCAATATATTGATGTAAATGCATTCGAAAATAACCCTGTTCTTTATTACAGGATCAGATCAACAGATAGGGATGGAAAAGCATTTTATTCTAAGATCAGGCAGGTGAAAAATAATGCGGGTCTATCACAAAAAGTAAAATTAATCACTAATCCTGTTAAGGCAGATGCACAAATAGAATATGTATCACCTGCTAATACAACTGCAGTTATAAAAATAATTGACCAACAGGGAAGGATTGTTTTGTCATCCTCCGTTAATATTTTTAAAGGAACTAATAAAATTTCACTTTCAACCCAGTCTTTGGCGGGAGGTATTTATACTATAATTCTTTCGGGAAATGAGGCGAAAAGCAAATTGAAAATGGTGAAAGAATAAAATATTATATTTTTGCGTTTCTAAAAAATATTTTGTTGAAATTTAATCAGCATAACCTTGATAAACTGGAAAAGATCCTTACGGAAGCCGGGTATGTTGTGCGTTACGAAAGAGGCTCTTTTCAAAGTGGATATTGTATACTTGAAGAAAAAAAGGTAGTGGTCCTTAATAAATTTTTAAATCCCGAAGGCAGAATAAATACTTTATTAGAAATTATTCCCGCCATTGGAGTTAACTATGATTTACTCACGCACGAATCTCAAAAACTTTATGAAAGTATCTCTGCGCAGTTAAAACTTTAGTTTTTTTAGAAATCAAAGACTTTATTTAAGGCGTAAAAATTTACCTTTGAATGGTGACTTGTCCTGATCTCACCATTACATTTCTTGGAACCGGCACCAGTGGCGGAGTGCCAATGATCGCTTGTGATTGCGTTGTTTGCAGTTCCAAAGATCTTCATGATAAAAGATTGCGTAGCAGTATTTTAGTTCAAAGCACCAAAACTACTTTGGTGGTGGATACTACGCCGGATTTCAGAACCCAAATGCTTAACGCAAGAGTTAAAAAATTGGATGCTGTATTATTTACGCATCCACATAAAGATCATATTGCCGGGCTTGATGATATAAAAGCATTTAATTTTTTTCAAAACAAGGATATGGATGTGTATGCTAACGAGCTCACACAACGCGCGTTAAAACGCGAGTTTGCCTACATATTTGATGATCAAAAATATCCGGGAATCCCTTCTATTAATCTTCACCTTATAGATGACCAGCCATTTTTGGTTGGAGACATTCCCGTTATTCCTATTTTAGTTTATCACCTGAAGATGCCGGTATTAGGTTTCAGGTTTGGAAATTTCACTTACATCACAGATGCCAATCGTATCGAGGTAGAAGAATTAGAAAAAATATTGGGAAGCAAGATTTTGGTATTAAATGCTTTAAGGAAAAAAAAGCATATTTCTCATTTTTCATTGGACGAAGCAGTGGAGCTTTCAAAGCGACTGAAAATTCCTGAAACGTATTTCACTCATATCAGCCACCAACTTGGATTAAGCGCAGAAATTAATAAAGAACTTCCATCAGGAATACAATTAGCGGCAGATGGGTTAAAGATATTGGCTTAGATAAAAAGTTTTTCTCGTAGCAATAATAAATCTATTTTCATTAAGACATTTTAGAACGCCTAAATAAATCAGGATGAAATATAAAAAGTTCATCAACGAATATCTTTCTTTTACAAAAAAAGAAACAAAAGGAGTCATCGTACTACTTACGATAATCGTAATTATTTTTTTACTTCCACTATTCTTTCCTTTTTTTATTAATCATAAGGCAAATAAAATGGATGACGATTTTATTGCTGCTATCAAAGCGTTGAAAGCTGACAGTTCGAATGAACATGGCTATAAAGATGATTATTACAATGATTATTCCGTACCTGGAAAATATAAAAAAAATGCAATAATAATTAATCCACATCCATTTGATCCTAATACAATTTCTGAAAGTGGCTGGATACAAATGGGGATAAGGCCGAAGACTGCGGCAACAATTCGCAATTATATTAGTAAAGGTGGCAAATTTAAATCTCCGGAAGACCTTAGAAAGATTTATGGTTTATCTCCTGAAATAGCCGATAAATTAATTCCATTTATAACAATAGTTCCTAATGAAAAGGATAGTCGTGAAATATATGCGTCGCGCCCATATTTGAACCAAAATTATCCATCTCAGAATTATAAGACAAGGGTAATAAATTCAGTAAACATTAATCTTGCAGATACTTCTGAGTGGATTGCGCTGCCCGGTATAGGAAGTAAATTGTCACAAAGAATTATCGCCTTCCGCGATAAACTGGGTGGGTTTTATTCAATAGATCAGGTTGGAGAAACATTTCTTTTACCAGACTCTACTTTTCAGAAAATAAAACCGTTTCTCATTTTTGATAATAGTCCTTTAAAAAAAATAAATATCAACCTGGCTTCTTTAGATGAGATGAAAATACATCCATACCTACGCTATAATATTGCAAACGTGATTGTGCAATACCGCAACCAACACGGAGACTTTAAAAATATCAGTGATGTAAAAAAGATTGTAATCATTACAGATGAAATTTATAATAAAGTGGCTCCCTATCTCACCTTAAATTAATTTTAAATAGCCTGATGGAGGACAATTTTATTTCGCAATATTGTATCTTGTGAAAAAAAATAAAATGGACTTTAAAGAAAGTGAATTAACGAAGGAAGTGCGACTTGCAGCAAGGGATTTTGCCATCCGGGAAATAAAACCACATGTGATGGAATGGGATGAAGTTCAAAAATTCCCTGTGCATATATTCAAAGAACTGGGCAAACTGGGTATGATGGGAGTGTTAGTTCCTGAGGAATACAGTGGAGCCGGCCTATCCTATTTTGAGTATAGTGCAATCATCCAGGAAATAGCTAAAGTATGTGGCTCTATTGGGTTATCTGTAGCTGCTCACAATTCTCTTTGCACTGGCCATATTTTAGCATTCGGAAATGAAACACAAAAAAGAGAATACCTGCCTAAACTCGCAACAGGCGAATACATTGGTGCATGGGGACTCACCGAACCAGGAACCGGAAGTGACGCAGGCAATATGCAATGCGTGGCAGTAAAGGATGGCGATGATTGGATAATTAATGGAAATAAAAGCTGGATAACTCATGGCATCAGTGGTGATGTAGCAGTCTTAATTTGTAGAACAGGGGAGCCTCGCACAAAGAATAACTCAACTGCGTTTATAGTACCCCGTGGGACTAAAGGATTTAAAGGAGGTAAAAAGGAAAATAAGTTGGGAATGCGTGCCAGTGAAACTGCTGAGATGATCTTTACAGATTGCAGGTTACCTGATAGTGCAAGAATGGGTGAAGTGGGAGACGGCTTTAAGCAAGCGATGAAAGTACTTGATGGTGGACGCATCTCTATTGCAGCATTAGGATTAGGTATTGCTAAAGGTGCTTATGAGGCATCTATTGGTTATGCGCAGGAAAGACATCAATTTGGCAAAGCAATATCTGAATTTCAGGGAATATCTTTTAAACTTGCTGATATGGCAACTGAAATAATGGCAGCAGAATTATTGATTGATCAGGCATGTGATTTGAAAAACAGGCATGCGAACGTGACTAAAGAATCTGCCATGGCCAAATATTATTCGAGTGAGGTAGCTGTGAAAGTATCAACTGATGCTGTTCAGATATTTGGTGGCTATGGTTATACCAAAGATTTCCCCGTGGAAAAATTTTATCGGGATAGTAAGCTTTGTACAATTGGTGAGGGTACCAGTGAAATCCAAAAAATAGTAATTGCACGTGAAGTATTGAAATAAAACAAGTAATTCTTTCGTTCTGTGAGAAATCAGCAGGATTGAAATGAAGAATGTTCTATTAATTTTATTACTCCCTTTTTTAGCTATTACATTGGCTTTTAGTTTAGTTTCCTGTAATAAGGAGAAAGAAAATAGTAATATTAGTGATCAGCTACAACAAAGTTGGAATGTAACGTCAATAAAAACTAATTATCATAATGCCCTGGGTGATTCAATGAATGTATATAATGGGGCACATAATGATACTTTTCAATTTAAAACAGATGGAAAGGTTATTTCTATAATTAATGGTGATACAACTATTGCTCATTATACAATTATCTCAAATTCGAGATTACTAATCGATAATGAATATTATAGTATTAATAAACTCACTACGAATTCCTTGATATTATATGCGAAAGAAGGTGTTCCTGAATCTTATTTTGAAGTAACTTTTTATTTAAATAAATAAAAAGCAAAACTTTGAAGGTCTTGCTTTACATGTAGGAAGGATTAATAAAGTTTAAATATTATCCTTCGCCTTTTCTCCAAAGAAGCCACCCAATTTATCTTTAGCAAAATCTTCAATCTTTTGGCCCGTAGCGCCAGGAATAAAATCAGATATTTTGTCAAGTAAATCACCATTATCCGGGGATGTAGCATTAGTAGCCGTTTGTGTTTCCGCGGGAGTTGTTCCCGGTGAGGAAGGTGTTGTTCCTGCCTGGAATAAATTATCAATTGCTCCGGCTACCATTGGAAATTTCTCCTTAATATATCCTGTAATTGTATTTAAAATACCATGACTCTGTTCGGCTGAAAGGCCATGTAAGCTTTGCATTTTTTCAATAAGTTCTTTCATTTTGTTTTTTTTAGTTATTTTCCACAAATTAGGTTTTTTTATTACCCTTACAGGAATTTATTTAGAATCATTAGATAATCTATTTAAAAAAAAACTTAGCAAAATTTGATTTTACTTCATGAAAAAAACTATTTATTTTATTTTGCTGATTTTGGTTTTTAGTACTTATTTAAAAGCGCAGGATCCAAGTATTTTACAACTTCAAGAGAAGGCTACCAAGAAAATAAAGAGTACAATCGATAGTGGCCAAAATTGGAAAAGGGGAGGTATTTTTAATATCAACTTAGGACAAGGAAGCCAAAGTAACTGGGCAGCGGGCGGGGATGATTTCAGCTTTACAATGAATTCTTATCTTGGATTATTTTCATTTTATAAAAAGGCAAGGTACAGTTGGGATAATACGCTCGATCTTAATTATGGACTGGTAAACACAACAAGCCAGGGTACCCGGAAAAATGATGACAGGTTAGATTTCTTAAGCAAGGGAGGATATGCTTTAAATTCTGATTTAAATGTCGCGGCGCTACTAAATTTTCATACTCAATTCAGTAAAGGATTTAATTATTTATCTGATGGCAAAAGAGAAATACTATCCGATTTTTTTTCCCCGGCCTACTTGCTTCTAAGTGCAGGATTAGATTATAAACCAGTAAAAGGCCTATCGATTTTCTTTTCCCCGGTAACAACACGATGGATTTTTGTAAGTAATGATTCCCTTTCCGCAAAAGGTGCTTATGGTGTGTACCCTGGTAAAAATATTAAAACAGAATTGGGTGCTTTTGCTACAATCAACTACACCCATGACATTAATAAAATATTATCCTATAATGGGAGATTAGATTTATTTTCTAATTATGGCCATAATCCTCAAAATGTAGATGTGATGATGAATAATTTATTCGTGGCAAAAATATCGAAAATACTTACTGCCAGTTTGAAACTCGACCTAATTTATGATGATGATGTCAAGCTTTTTGGTCCTGATAATGATTCGCCCGGGTTGCAATTAAAATCATTAATAGCTGTAGGATTTGCAATTAAGTGGTAAGGATTAAAATCAAAAGGAAATCAGGACTCAGCGCGATCAATTTATATAATCGACTTCAGCAAATTAAATTTATTAACTCAGGGAACAATTGTAACCGGTGTCCCAACAGGAATATAGCTAAATAAATCCTGCGCCTCTGTATATTTTAGTGAGATGCAGCCATCAGTCCAATTTTGAAAATAATCAACTGTCCATTCTTCCTGTGGTCGGGTAGCATGAATAGCGATACCACCGCCTATTTTCGCATTTCTAGGCACTTCACCGCGCGCCTTTCTTTCATTGAATCTTTTGATACTCTCAGGGTTGGGATAGTCAAGCAACATTTCAAATTTCCATTTGGCATTGCTCTTTTTTAAGGCCACTTTAAATTTTCCTTCAGGGGTCCT
>JBDTXP010000102.1:0-7667 GCA_040006135.1 Ginsengibacter sp.
TTAGTATCGTGTAAGTACACACTGTAAGGATTATTAAAATTAAATTTAAAAATTCCAAGTGCGTTGTCGTCACCACTTCCCTGCACTACCTTCCAGGGTATTCCGGTTTTATATTTTTCCCAATCCACTTGATATGGATCAATAACCTGTCCGTCATAACTCACGAGACTAAATCCTTTTCGGCTTAAATATCCCGGATCAATTTTAAGAGCCGGTAAAATATCTTTCTTAATTATGCTTTCCGGTATAGTCCATTGTGGGTATGTAACCATATCTGTAATCGCTGATTTCAGTACCGGAGTTCTTGTTTCAGGTTTACCTACAATAACCTTTGACTCCAGAATGACTGTATCATTTCTCAATACTTTGAGTTTGAATGCAGGAATATTTACCCAAATAAATGTGGAAGGAAGGCTTAGTAACAACTTATAACGATCAAGTGTAAGCGCTATTCTTCTAAATTTTTCATAGTCGGAAAGATTAAGTCTATTTACGACTTCGGGGCCAGCTTTGCCATCAATTTTCAGTCCCTTATTTTCCTGGTATTTTTTTATCTCTTTCCTGATAAGTAATGAGTCTATTCGTCTGATTCCGGTATCTCCTATTCCTTCCTGCAAAAGCCGAATATGCACTGACCGGTAAAAGCCCATGGTATCCTTGTATGGATAATTTATATGAAGAAATTGAGTGGTATCCATATTTTGAGCGAAATCTTTTAATTCGTTTCTCAATTCATGGTAGTCGATAATTCCAGGTTCTACATTTAAAATCGTAGAAGTAATATTATTAGAATCTATACCTGATTTAAGGGTTGTTATAAAAAAAGTATCAATAAAACTTTGTTTATGAATTACGGAAATGCTATCATCCACTAATCTCCCTTCATACATATCTTTTAAAACACGCATAAAAGCATCCGTTAATAACAAATCTGCTTTCGTCCAGATAGTTGCATTTTTTCTGCTTGTAGAATCTGTCAATATTTTTTGCCTGATTTCTTTTATT
This sequence comes from Ginsengibacter sp., assembly GCA_040006135.1. Classification (GTDB taxonomy): domain Bacteria; phylum Bacteroidota; class Bacteroidia; order Chitinophagales; family Chitinophagaceae; genus Ginsengibacter. Next base: position 1,006 of record JBDTXP010000102.1, read on the forward strand.
TCACCAAGATGATAATCTGATGGATATAAACCAAACCATAACGAATTGTTTAAAAAATTATACAGGCTGTCGGCATATGGTAACCAATTTTCCGAATTACTCCAAACAGCCTTAAAGTTGGTACCAGTATAATAGGCATCCAAAACCTGAAGTGTATATAATTTAATTGAATCATTTATCTTACCACCGTTATCATTTGCAAACGCCAAAACGGCTTTAAGATTTTCAGAAACCTCATCATTCATCATCTCTGGGGTACTTACTATCTGGGGCTCTTTGGCTGCGTGATTTTGCTTACATGAAAAAGATATTAATATCAGGCTAACTGCGCTAATCAACTTAATGCATCTTAATTTTACAGTAAAACAGTGCTTTATTTTCAATCTGGTAATTTAAGAAAATGAAACTTCAGAAAATGAAATTAAGTAATCGTTTTATCACACTCAAATATTCCTTAATGAATAAAAAACTGTATTACATTTTATTTATTTTTTTTACTGCATTCTTTATTCCCGCCAATTCATGTAAAGCGCAGGATAAGAAAGGAGATAGTTCAGAAAGTTTAAAGATTATTAACTCATCTGAACTTATCGATCAATCTTTGCTTGATAAAAACCTTGAAATCGTAGACCTCAAAAAATATATTCCTTCTTTACATTTCGACTTAAGATATGCCGAAAGTAAAAATTTTATGCATGAAAAACTATATCCTAAATTAAAAACAACTTATTTAAGAAGGGCAGCGGCTACAGCTTTAAAAAATGTAGTTAGTGATTTAAAAGTAAAGGGATTAGGCCTATTAATCTTTGATGCGTATCGCCCTTATAGTGTTACTAAATTAATGTGGCAAAAAATAGGAGACCCGCGATACGTTGCTGATCCTTCAAAAGGAAGTGGTCATAATAGGGGAATTGCTGTAGATCTTACGTTAACGAAGTTAGGTGACAAAACATCCATACCTATGCCCACAGACTTTGATAATTTTAGCGACACAGCACATTCTGGCTTCGAAAATTTGCCTGATTCAATAAAATTAAACAGGTCCATATTAAAAAATGTAATGGAAAAAAATGGTTTCATCCAATTATCAACAGAATGGTGGCACTTCTATCTTCCTGGCAGCGACAAATACGATGTGATGGATATCAGTTTTAAATCTATGAAAAAGATCGCCAGCAAAAAATGAGATCATGTGGAATGACTATAAAAATGGATTTAAAATTTTTCTTCAGCTTGAAAAATCACTTTCAGATAATTCTGTTTCTGCCTATACTACTGATATTGATAAATTCACGCAATTTTTGGAGATAAAAGATTTAAAAATATCTCCTTCAGAGGTGAAAATTTCCAATTTGTCCGAATTTATAAAATGGTTGTCAGAGTTGGGTATGACTGCCAGTTCACAATCAAGAATTATTTCCGGGTTACGAAGTTTTTATAATTATTGTATTCAGGAAAAATTAGTTGTTGAAGATCCAACAGTATTATTAGAAACCCCCAGATTAAAGAAAAAACTGCCTGATGTATTATCGTTCAATGAAATAGAAATGATCAGTAATGTAATAGATGTGAGTACTGCAGAAGGTGCAAGGAATAAGGCAATGGTCGAAATGCTTTACAGCTGCGGTCTTCGGGTAAGTGAACTTATAAATTTGCAGATTACGGGATTATATCTTGAAATAGGTTTTATAAAAGTGTGTGGAAAGGGTGACAAGGAAAGACTTGTGCCTTTGGGCCATGCGGCAATAAAACAAGTGACTAATTATTTACAAAATATTCGGATCCACTTTCCCGTTATAGCAGGATATGAAGATAAATTATTTCTTAATCGCAGAGGCAAAACACTTTCCCGTGTGATGGTATTTTTAATAATTAAATCGTTGGCAGAAAAGGCAGGTATACAAAAGAATATTTCACCTCATACATTCAGGCATTCCTTTGCCACACATCTTGTAGAAGGAGGTGCAGACCTGAGAGCAGTGCAGGAAATGCTTGGACACGAAAGCATTACGACCACAGAAATTTACACCCATCTTGACCGGGAGTTTCTTAGAGACACGCTTCAAACATATCATCCTGCCTTTAAATAATTGTTTATAAAAGTTCCTACTTATCTTATAATTAATATATTTAACGCAAAAAACAAATGCTTCAACCACTTAAAGATCTGGCACTCAAATTTCTTTCTCCACAAATAATATTAAAATTTTTAAAGAAGAAGCATTTACGCACTGGAGATCCGGAATTAAGATTCATCAAAGACCTTATTCCTGCAGGCACCGACGCAGTAGATGTGGGCGTATATCGTGGTGTTTACACAAGTGTAATGGCAGACAATGCAGGTTTGGTATATGCTTTTGAACCTCATCCTCACAACTATGCCTTTTCAAAAAAAGCATTGCCCAAAGAAAAAGTAAAGCTCTTTACTGAAGCCCTTTCCAATAAAAATGGGGAAGCTCAACTACAGATTCCTGTAGAATATGAAAGCGCTGGGAGCATAAGTAAATCTTTTGAAGGAAGAAAAGTTCACAGCTTTAAAGTTGTCACAAAAAAAATGGATGACTTTAATTTTAAAAACATTGGCTTCATGAAAATTGATGCCGAAGGACATGAATACGAAATAATAGATGGCGCAAGAAATACTATAGCTGAAAATAAACCAAACCTTATTGTTGAAATTGAGCAGCGACATATTAGCCGCCCTATCCAGGAAGTATTTGATGAAATAATAAATATGGGGTACAAAGGGTTCTATTATTTTAATGGAGACATTCATCCATTATCCGCATTTTCCTGGAAAGAATTACAGCCCACAGAGTTCATCGGTATACATACTAATTATGTAAATAACTTTATGTTTATTCACAATTCGAGGAATGTTCCTTTCAATGTAGTTCAATAAAGGCAGGAATGTCTGCAATTAAGTATATACAGTTTCGTGGACATTTTTTACCCTATACCGATAATTTTTAAACATACTTAACCATTTAAGCCGAAGCACGCCAAGTATGCCTTCTTTCACAATTCCCTTATTCATTTTTGATACTCCGTATTTACGATCTATGAAAGTGATCGGCACTTCTTCGATTTTAAATCCAAGTTTCCATGCCGCGAATTTCATTTCAATCTGGAATGCATAACCGACAAAAGATATTTGATCAAAATTAATAGCCTCTAATACTTCACGACGGTAACAGACAAAGCCGGCTGTTGGGTCCTTAACAGGCATCCATGTTATCATTCTTGTATAAATAGATGCTCCCTTTGAAATAATCACTCTAAGCCACGGCCAATTTTTTACATTTCCACTTTGTACATATCTTGACCCAACCGCCAAATCAGTGCCTTCGAATTTACACGATGTATAAAGTCTTTCCAGATCTGCCGGATTATGAGAAAAATCACAATCCATTTCGAAAATAAAACGGTACCCTTTGGAAAGTGCCCATTTAAAGCCTAGAATGTACGCGGTTCCTAATCCAAGTTTTCCTTTTCTCTCCAGAAGAAATAGCTGTCCCTGGTATTTCACAAAAAGTTCCTTCACGATTTGCGATGTGCCATCAGGAGAACCATCATCAATAATCAATACATGATAATCCTGGTTAAGGCTGAAGACAGCCTCTAAAATACGCGCTACATTTTCACGTTCATTATAAGTAGGTATGATGACGATTTTTTCCAACTTAAATGGATATTGTTAACATGAAAATACAAATAAGTTTAAAACTTTGCACGCAGTACAATGTTATTTTTTAATAAGGGTTCGGTTAAATATCTCTGTTAATTTTTGTTTGGTATGAAGCGGGAAATCACCCTTCATCATCCAATCATAGTATTGTGGTTCCGATTTAAGCACATCAAATACCGGTCTGCCTTTATATTTTCCAAAATTGAAAACCTCAACATTATTAGTCATAACAAATCTCCTGGCAAAGTCAACAATATTTTCTTCTCCGGTAATTTTTAATATAGTGTCCAAGCTATCACCAAGATGATTATACCGTTCCAATTGTGCTTCCAGGATTTCCCATGTTGCTGATGCATCAGCCTCTGCAGAATGTGCAGCAATTAAATCTTTCTGACAATAGAATTTATAAGCAGCTTCGAGGGTTCTTTTTTCCATCATGTGAAAAATAGTTTGAACGTCAAGCATTCGCCTATCGTGCATTTCAAAAACGATTCCTGCCCTTAAAAATTCCTCCATTAGTAATGGAATATCGAACCTGTTAGAATTATATCCTGAAAGATCCGCATTGGCAATAAATTGTTTTAATTCATTAGCTACCTCTTTGAAAGAAGGAGCATCTTTTACTTTATCATCGGTTATCCCATGTATATCACTACTCTCTTTTGGTATAGGTATTTGAGGATTCACCAATTTCTGCTTGACAATACGTGACCTGTCCGGCAATATTTTTATTATAGCAATTTCAATGATTCGGTCGCTGGCAAGATTAATTCCTGTAGTCTCAAGGTCTATAAAAACTATAGGCCTTGTAAGTTGTAATGGCATGTAAAAAGATTAAATAATATTTAGTTTAAAATTGTCATTATAGGTAGTCCCCCGTAATCTCCGCTACTCATAAAAAGAAAATTTACATTTACTTTATCAATGGATCGAATCAGGCTTTCAAGTTCACTCGTTTCGGTCATTACTTTCAAACCTTTTTTATCAAAACCATTTTCCACTTCCACTGTATTTAACATCGGGAGTTTTTTTATTTCCAATGCATGACGACTATAGAAAACAATTGCTTCATCAGCGCTATCCAAAGTCGATTTATATTCCTTAAGAAAATTCCCGGTCAGACTACTGTAGGTGTGTAATTCCAATATGGCTATCAATTTTCTTTGGGGAAACTGATCTTTGACTGCGTTTACGCTCGCCTTAACTTTGCTTGGTGCATGAGCAAAATCCCTATAAACATTCATTAGATCTGTTGAATGTATTAACTCAAGACGTTTTGCAGCTCCCATAAATCCACCAACTTCCTTTAAAAATGTATCGGCTGGTATATTCAATTGCTCACACACTAACCTTGCGGCCTGCAAATTTAATAAGTTATGTAATCCAAAAACCGAAATTGGATATTTTAATTTATCACTTAAAATCACAGTTTTACCCTTTTTAATTTCATATTCAGGTAGCTCATAAGGAACATATTTAAGATCATCCCTCTTGCACTTTTGAATTAGATTTACAAGTTCTTCATCAGTTTTATTATATATCAGCGTTCCGTTTTTTTCTATTTTTCCAATGAAAATAATAAATTGTTCAAGGTAAAAATCAAACGTTGGAAACACATTTACATGATCCCAGGCTATTCCTGTTATGACTGCAATGTGAGGAAAAAGAAAATGAAATTTTGGCCGGGGTTCAAGTGAACTTGCAGGATACTCATCTGCTTCACAAACAATTACTGGCGCATCGGTGATGGATACACTTTGATCAAAGCCTTCCAACCGGGCTCCTACAAGATAATCAAAAGAAACATTTGCCTTTTTTAAAACATGCATTACCATGGCCGAAGTCGTGGTTTTTCCATGGCTGCCTGCAATCGCTATTCTGGTTTTAGTAAGGCTTTGTTGATAAATATATTCCGGAAATGAATAAATCTTCAACCCGAGTTCTTGAGCCTTCAAGAGTTCAGGATTATCTTTTTGCGCGTGCATCCCTAAAATGATGGCATCTATATTTTTTTCTATTTTATCAGGGAACCATCCGGAAAATTCTGGAAATATATGTGCATTTTTTAAATTAGTAGCTGCAGGATCAAATATTTCATCATCGCTACCAGTAACTTTATACCCTTTATTTTGTAAACAAATTGCTAACTGATGCATGACGCTCCCACCAATAGCAATAAAGTGAACCCACATAATTATTTTTTAAAATTTTTCTTTAACAATAGATTTAAATAAAAATCGTTTTTACGAAAAGGTTTTATCCTTCATTATTTAACTTCGCAAAGTAATACCTAATAACCTAAAAATATGAAAAGAATACTTCTTCTATTTGTCTTTGTGGCCTTAGCAGCGTTTTTGTTTAACTCTTGTAGTAGTTCAAGGAAAAGCAAAACTGGTTGCCCTATGACGGATAACATTATCCACTAATAATAAAAATATACAAATATGGATTGGATCAACCTGCAAACCGAAGAGCAACTTGGTGAAATTGTAAACAAATCAAAAAACACTCCACAGGTAATATTTAAACATAGTACGCGATGCAGTGTGAGTAGCATGGCGAAAAACAGATTAGATAAAAAAGAAAACCCTAAAGGTTTGGATTTTTATTATCTTGATCTATTAAAGTTCCGTAACATAAGTAACAAAGTAGCTGCAGATTTTAAAGTGCCCCATCAGTCTCCACAGGTGCTTGTTATAAAAGATGGACAATCTATGTATGATGAAAGCCATTCAGGTATTAATTTGGAAGATATTGTTAGTCATACATCTTGATAATATATAATTGATTAGGAATATTGTATTTTGAATTATTATTCAATTGAATCAGGAGCAATTCATTTTACGAATAATTAGTAATTTTTTACTTCTATTATAATTACTTTAAAAAAATCTTTAAAAATTAAAATCTTTAAAAATTAAAGAGGCTGTCTCATATTACTGAGGCAGCCTCTTTTATTTTATATTTTTCTTTT
>JBDTXP010000103.1:0-7656 GCA_040006135.1 Ginsengibacter sp.
CCTGTTACTTCTGACTGGAACCAAAAATGATCGTTATCAATCCAGCCCTGGTTATAGCTCCCCGGCCCATCTATCCATGCATCATCATGTTGGCGGTCAATAAGCGTGAGCTTTTTGGTTGCTGTATCCCATCTTGCGAGCCAACGATCTTTATTATCATCTGACCTGATATCGAGTGCTACATTTTTATTATCAGGGCTCCAGGTAAAGCGCACAAATCCTACATTTCTTATTTTGTTTTCTTTCTGAGCTTTAGCCAATTCTTTCGGGTAGTCTTTGTAAAATGCCGGGATATCTCTTATCCCTTCGAGAGAGTCGATATCTACCTTAAAAGAACTATCTCTGCTCAACCCGTAGAAATAAAATTCCTGTTTAGAAGGTGCTTCGCCTACTTTAGGCCTGCCGGGAATATCAGTGGTAAAACCAGACTCAGTAATATAATTAGGTACGATGGTGCTTTTCCTTGAACCAGTTTTATACAATCTGTAAGCAATAAAACTTCCATCTGAATTAATATTTGGATTAATAATCCTTTTATCGCCTGTATAAATTTTCTTCAACTCCTCTTTTGGTAGCCCGTCATTATATTTTTGAGATGCTTCCTTCTTTTCTTTGCGTTCTTTTAATACTTCGAGATAGGTGATCTGGTCTTTTTTTAACCAGGCATCCTGTGTGGGGAGTGTCATCTTTTCTTTTGTATCTTCTCCGGAAATAAAATTAGTAAGTTGGGTTGTATTGCCGCTGGCAATATCCCAGGCATACAAATTCTGATTTAGCTCGTAAACAATTTTTTGATCATTAAATGAAAACGATGGATTAGTTTCATAATTGGTCGTTTTAGTTATTTGAATAACCTTATTTTCTTTTATTTTCTTGTAAAAAATATCCCCTTCCTGTGCATATACATAAGCAGTCTTTGCTTTATTATATTTTATTCTATCTGCGGATACAATTTTATTTTTTATAGAATAAGGAACTTTTGCCGGTGTAAAATTTTGGGGTGTGATAAAATACAGAGAATCACCGGCTACTTTATCAGGGTTCCATTGAAAATATAATTTCTGTCCATCTGCATCCCAGAAAGGCGATGAAGGAGATGTTCCAATCCATTTAGGATCACGCATTATCTTCTCTACTGTCAATGAATTAAGCTGTTGTTGACCAAAACAAAACATGGGTAAAATAAGAGCCCATAAAATAAAAAATTTCCTCATACCATTTTATTTTAAACCATAAATATAAAACGGAATCGATTAAGCCTAATTATCAATTATGAAAACGGACGTTTATTTCATAGTCTATTCTATGCATTTTTTTCAAGAACCAATGATGCCAGATTAGATTTTACTTCACTTTACAGAATTAGTTTAATAGCACGTAAACGGTATCTTTGCAAGAAAAGATTATGAAAGAATTTATAGTCATAGCAGCACTTTTGTTGAGTGCAAATATTATCTTGGCGCAACCTCCCGCAGGAGATGCAAATAAAGGAGATGTTTATGGCGAAAAATTTGAATCAGGCAAAATGATAAGCATTGAAAATCTTCATGCAAACCTTACTGATGGAAATAAACTGGAAGGTGAGATAAGAGGAAAAGTAATTGAAGTATGTGCTAATAAAGGTTGCTGGATAAAACTCCAGTTAGTTGATAAAAGTATTGCTACAGTGAAAATGAAAAATTATTCCTTTTTTGTTCCCACAGCACTTACAGGAAAGACAATCGCTATAGATGGTAAAGCAGAAAAAACGACAACTTCAGTAAAAGAATTACAACATTTGGCGGAAGACGCTAAAAAAACGCCTGAAGAAATAGGGGCCATAAATACACCTAAAGAGGAAATAAAGATTACTGCAAGCAGCATTAAAGTGGTAGATTAATTTTAATTATTTTTTTATTTACTAGTTGGATGTTTTTAATTTGGGAGGCAAAAAATTTATTTTTTTTATGCTTTCCAAAAAATCTTTTTTGTGAGAATTTCAGGCTCAGACCTAAATGGCAATTTGCTTAATTCTTGGTTTCCGGCATTCCAACCAATTAACAATCAAACAATTTATCTTATATTACATAAGTGCGTATTTCAGTAAACATATTTTCTAAACTAACCAAAGGATTACCACTTTTATTCTTAATTGTCTTCCTGGGCACTTTTTGCAACGAGACTTTTGCGCAGAAATTAATTTCTATTTCTATCAATGATGGAATAAATCCTGCAACTGCAGAATATATTCACAGGGGTATAATGACTGCAGAAAAAGAAAATGCTGAGGCGTTGATTATTAATTTAAATACTCCGGGAGGTTTACTTTCTTCAACAAGATCTATAGTTTCAGATATTATGAAGTCTAAGGTTCCGGTTATTGTTTATGTTTCGCCAACAGGTGCTCATGCAGGTTCAGCCGGGGTCTTTATTACGATGGCAGCAAACATTGCTGCGATGGCTCCGGGCACAAACATAGGTGCGGCACATCCGGTAGATATGCAAGGCAAGTCTGATGCTATCATGAATGAAAAGGGTACGAATGATGCAGCAGCGTTCATTCGTAGCATAGCAGATAAGAGACAAAGAAATATTGTGTGGGCAGAAGACGCAGTACGTACGAGTGCTGCGCTTACCGCCAGCGAAGCACTTGAGCAAAATGTGATCAATGTAATTGCAAAAAATATTCCCGAATTACTTGATTCAATAAATGGAAAAACTGTCGAAGTAAATGGAGCTGAAAAAGTAATGTATACTAAAAATGTAAAGGTAGAAGAATTGCAAATGGGCTGGTTTCAGAAAATCTTAAGCCGCATCAGCGATCCCAATATTGCCTATATACTTATGATGCTTGGTTTCTTTGGATTGCTGTTTGAAATGTTTAATCCGGGTGCAATCTTTCCTGGAATAGTTGGAGTTATTTGTCTTGTTTTAGCTTTTTACAGCATGAGCTCAATGCCGGTTAATTATGCTGGAGTAGGTTTAATCGTTTTCGGCATTATTTTGTTTTTACTGGAAATAAAAATAATAAGTCACGGTATGCTCGCTATTGGCGGAATTATTTCTCTAATGCTGGGCTCATTGATCTTATTCCGAAATAGTCCTGCAGAAAATTTTGTATCACTTTCATGGTTCTTAGTATCAGTGGTTACCGCTGTTTCAGGGTTATTCTTCCTGTTTCTTGTAGTGATGGGATTAAAGGCGCAAAAAGCTAAGCCGGCATCGATACAAAATAATTTAATAGGAAAAAGTGCGGTGGTGCTGCAGCCTTTAAATCCGGAAGGGCAGGTGATGATCATGGGTGAAAATTGGCGCGCTGTTTCATTATCCGGCGATATTAAAAAACATGAAGAGGTGGTTATTAAAAATATTGAGGGCTTTACTTTATACGTAGACCTCCTGCAAAAAGAAGTTGATCACATTAATTAAGAAAAATAATTTATATTCAGCCGGATACACAATCATTTATAAAATTTCATTTATAATATTATTTAAAATCAATTACACATGCAACAATTTCCATTAGCTATTATCATCATAGTTGTCTTTGTTCTATACATCCTGGCAAGCGCGATCCGTATTTTACGTGAGTATGAAAGAGGTGTTATTTTCCGGTTGGGCCGCATAATAGATGGTGGAATCAAGGGCCCTGGGCTCATTATATTAATTCCTATTATTGATAAAATGGTTAAAGTGAGTCTGCGTACCGTAGTAATGGATGTGCCTCCCCAGGATGTAATAACGCAGGATAACGTTTCCATTAAAGTAAATGCAGTTATTTATTTCAGGGTAGTCGATCCACAAAAAGCCATCATCGAAATTGAAAATTACCTGGTAGGTACATCGCAATTATCTCAAACTACTTTAAGAAGTGTACTGGGTCAATCAGAATTAGATGACCTACTATCTCAAAGGGAAAAAATAAATATTAAGCTTCAACAGATAATTGACCTACAGACCGAACCATGGGGTGTAAAAGTTACGCATGTGGAAGTAAAGCAAATTGATTTGCCACAGGAAATGCAAAGAGCAATGGCAAAGCAGGCCGAAGCAGAACGGGAGCGCCGCGCAAAAGTAATTGCTTCAGAAGGTGAATACCAGGCTTCACAAAGATTGAGCGACGCTGCAAAAATATTAAGTGAGCAGCCAAGTGCCTTAACTTTAAGATACCTGCAAACATTACGTGAAATAGCAACTGAAAATAATTCTACAACGATATTTCCGATCCCAATTGATATTCTTAAACCATTTATGACAATCAATGATGATAAAAAGGATGGACAAAAACCAGCAATAGAAAAATAGATTTTTATATCAATGGAAAATATAGAAATAGGCCACTTACAGTATGAAGATTATAAAGATCTGCTGACCGCCATGAAGGCTTCGTATCCCGAATGGCAAGGAAATTATTGGAGCCTGGAGAGTATTAAAAGGTTGATCGATAAATTTCCTGAAGGGCAGATCGTAATAAAAGTAGATGGAAAAGTAGTAGGCTGCATTCTTTCCTTAGTGGTGGAATACAATAGGTTTGGTGATAATCATACCTACCGGGAAATTACCGGCAATTATACATTTGACACACACGATATTGAAAATGGCGATGTTCTTTATGGTATCGAAATTTTCATTCATCCTGATTATCGTGGTCTTAGGCTGGGCAGGCGCATGTACGACGCGCGGAAAGAATTGTGTGAACAACTTAATCTCCGTGCGATAATTTTCGGAGGCCGCATTCCTGAATATCATAAGTATGCGGACACAACGACTCCTAAAGAATTTATACAAAAAGTAAAGCAAAAAGAAATTTACGATCCAGTATTATCTTTCCAGCTCGCCAACGATTTTCATGTGGTAAAAGTTCTGAAGAACTACATGCCTGATGATGTTCAAAGCAAGGAGTTCGCGACTTTATTACAATGGGATAATATTTATTTTTCGCGCGAAAGCAGGAAATTATTTAATGCTAAGACTTATGTGAGGCTTGGCCTTATACAATGGCAGATGCGATCGTACACCAACATGGATGAGATGTTCACCCAGGTTGAATTCTTTATTGATTCTATTGCGGCATACAAAAGTGATTTCGCATTACTACCGGAACTTTTTAATGGTCCTTTGCTTGCAGAGTTTAATCATCTTAGCGAGGCAGAATCTATGCGTGCATTGGCGCAATATACACCTGAGTTCAAAAAACGTTTTGGCGAATTGGCAATCAAATACAATGTAAATATCATAACAGGCAGTGTCCCGAGTATGGAAGGGAATCAATTAAAAAATGTCGGTTATTTATGCCATCGGCATGGGCTGATTGAGCAATATGAAAAAATACACATCACTCCGGATGAAGCAAAATTTTGGGGCATCACGGGTGGAGATTTTTTAAAAGTTTATGAAACAGATGCTGGTAAAATTGGTATTCTCATTTGTTATGATGTAGAGTTTCCTGAGTTGCCGAGACTGCTTGCCGGGCAAGGCATGCAAATATTATTTGTTCCCTTTCTTACTGACACACAAAACGCGTATAATCGTGTACGTTATTGTGCGCAGGCGCGGGCGATAGAAAATGAATGTTTTGTTGCGATCACAGGATGTATTGGCAATTTACCGAAGGTAGAAAATATGGATATCCAGTATTCCCAATCCGCAGTTTTTACGCCGTGCGATTTTGCATTTCCTTCCAATGGAATTAAAAGCGAAGCTACAGCTAATACAGAAATGGTTTTGATAGCTGATGTGGACCTTTCTCTTCTTGATGAATTACACTCCCGTGGTAGTGTGAGAAATTTAAAAGACAGGCGAACTGATTTTTATGATCTTACCTTAAAGAATCAAACAAGCATTTAAATAAAAATTTTTTTTTAAATAATTAATCTCACGCCACCGAGATCTTCCAATTTGTGAGGGAAACGATCTCCCGGTGATCCAATGAACATAAAGTTTTTTGGAATATTCCATTCATCGCTTAACTTATCAATAAGTTCCGGGCCAAATTTTCCTTCTATTTGCAGGTATTCAATCTTAATGTCCGGGTAGGCACGGTCGAGCGCTTCAAGATCTCTTAAGAATGTTTCACTTAATTGCGATTCTTTTTGCAATATGGTAACGATCTTGAGTTTCTGGGTGATCTCATTTTCTTTTACATAAATAATAACCTTGTTCAACGTGGCGATGTTATCACCTTTTGTAAAAAACACGAAAGGTTGTTTGTTCAGTTTTCTCATTTCCTTAGCCAGGTGAAACCTGCTGAACGATGATATGTCGCGCACTTTATCGAAAAATTTATTTACATATACGATCAGGTAATGAATGACCGCTTTTCTTTTCAGGAAAATGTAAATGATCAATATGGCAGGAATAAAATATTGTAGAAAAACAATAAGATAATCGGGATGCATTTTTACGTTTCCATACAAGGCGATAAGTATGGCAAGGATTCCCAGCAATACGACAGAAGGCGCAGCATACTCAGGTCGTGGTAATCGTGCACGCTTTATTTTTAGCAGCAGATTTCCAAAGCCGAAAAATACCATTACGGTTAAAAATGAAATGGTATAAACTCCGGCCAACGGCCCTAGCTCACCTCTTGTTATAAATAAAATAGAGAGGCACAATAAATAGAATGTGATTAAAATTCTGGGCGAGCTGCCTCTTTTATTTTTCTTTAAAAGCATTTGTGGAAATACACGGTCAAGCGTCATACGCTGCATCAAGCCACTTACGCCGATATAAGAAGTAAGAACAGCTCCACTTAATACAAGTGCAGCATCTATTGAAACTACGGTGGCGAGCCATTGGCCGCTTGAAGTATGACCAAGAAAAGATAGGAACGCTTCCTGGTTTGGCGCAACGGTACTCATCGGTACAATCATAATAGCAAGCAAAGCAATAAGAGGGTTTATAATTACAACTAATGCCCACATGTTGCGTAAAGTTTTTGGAAATACTCCTTTCTTTTGTTCTTCTACAAAATTGGCTGAGGTTTCAAATCCGGAAATACCAAGCATGGCAGTACTAAACCCTAAAAAAAGCGCATAACTAATGCTTCCTTTAATGGGTGTATGCCAGTTGATTTTAAAAGTATTAAAACCATTTGAAGCAATAAAATAAATACAGCTACCAATGAGCAAAATAAGGGTAGCAAGATGAATGATAAAAATAACGATTGCGACAATTGCTGATTCAGAAATGCCAGCAATGGTTAAAAATAAAAAGATGGTTAGTAAAAGCATCGTAGCAATGATCACGGGAAATACGGGAATAATGCTATGCACATATCGCATAGCCTCTGTGGCAGAAAGCACGCCTGTTGCCATGTACGAGAGTATGGTAAGACACGCTGCCAGTGATGCGTTGCCTTTACTCGTTGTATTTAAAAGGATGTTATAGGCGCCACCATTCAGAGGCAATGCACCAACAGCTTCTCCATAAATTTTCCTGAAAAAATATAATACAAGACCTACGATCAATAAAGCTATAAAGGCATATTGACCTGCATACATGATGGTTAATGCAGAAACGTAAAGGCAGGAAGAAGTTATATCGTTGCCGCAAATAGCGGTAGCGGGTAGCTGTGATAATTTCTTGTGTTGCGATAATGGTTCAATCAAAGTACAAAGTCTTTACCTGGACGATTGCGAAAATTATTGTCATTGCAATGTCTATTCCAAATATAGG
>JBDTXP010000104.1:0-7641 GCA_040006135.1 Ginsengibacter sp.
GAATGGCGGGGCCATTTTATTTTTTACCACTTTCACTTTTACGCGGTTACCAATGGATTGATCGCCATCTTTTATCTGTGCCATGCGTCTGATGTCCAATCTCACTGAGGAGTAAAACTTCAATGCATTTCCTCCTGTTGTAGTTTCCGGGCTTCCAAACATTACCCCAATCTTATCTCTTAACTGATTTATAAAAATGCAGCAACAATTTGTCTTAGATATTGTGGCTGTTAATTTTCTCATTGCCTGGCTCATTAAACGAGCCTGGAGACCCATTTTACTATCTCCCATCTCTCCTTCCAACTCTCCTTTAGGTACCAAAGCTGCTACTGAATCTATTACAACCACATCCAAAGCCCCAGAAAGAATAAGGCGATCTGCAATTTCTAATCCCTGCTCTCCATAATCCGGCTGACTGATCAAAAGGTTGTCTACATCAACTCCTAACTTTTTTGCGTAAGTACTGTCAAATGCGTGTTCTGCATCTATAAAAGCACACATTCCGCCTTTTTTCTGCGCTTCTGCTATTACATGTATAGCAAGAGTTGTTTTTCCTGAAGACTCAGGTCCGTATATTTCTACAACTCTGCCTTTAGGCAATCCACCAATACCTAACGCCACATCTAGGCCTATTGAACCACTTGAAATTACCTCATGAGGCTCTTGGGAGCGTTCATTCATCATCATCACACTACCCTTTCCAAAATCCTTATCAATCTTGTCCATTGTGAGTTTGAGTGCCTTTAGCTTCTCAGCATTCTTATCATTATTTGCAGCCATAAAATTTTTTTTATTCGTAATTTAAAACAAAGTTATTTGGTTGACAAATATAGTAAGTTTTAATTATCAACACTAATTTATTTAGCAGTCCGTGTTAATTTATTTAGTTAAAAATAGCGCTCTTAAATGAGTTTTTTAATAATTGGAAGAGTGTAATTTTTAGTTTTTGGTGAGTGTTTTTTCATATTTAAGAATTCGCCCCGCCGCTGCAATAAGTGTACTTTCTTTTTTTGCAAAACAAAAGCGAAGTAGAGATTGATTTTTTTCTTCCTGGTAAAAAGCTGAGACCGGAATGGCCGCAACACCTGCATCTGTGGTAAGCTTCTTCGCAAAATCTATTTCCCTCGAATCACTTAGAGTGGAATAATCATAAAGTTGAAAATAAGTGCCAAAGGAGGGGAGAGGTTTTAGTAAACTTTCCGATAACAAATCTGAAAATAGATCTCGTTTAGCCTGCAGAAAACCAGCCAGTGAAAGATATTGCTCTTTATCCTCTAAAAAATTTGCCAACCCTTCCTGCACAAATGAGCTGGTGCTAAAAGCATTGAATTGATGAATCTTTAAAAATTCACACATAAGATTCGCAGGTGCCACACAATACCCAATCTTCCATCCAGTACAATTGTAAACCTTACCAAAAGAATATGTCACAAAAGAGCGGGAAAATAATTCAGGAAATGACAAAACACTCTGATGTTTTTTTTCGTCGAATGTAATATGCTCGTAAACCTCATCACTTACTAATACAATGTTCGTGTCCTTCACAATTGACTGGAGTGCCTCAAAATCTGTTTTATCTAAAATTGCGCCGGTAGGGTTATGAGGCGAGTTGATAATAATCATCCTTGTCTTGCCGGAAATTTTTTTTCTTACCAGATCCCAATCAATTTTAAAATCCGGAGTTTCAAGAGTTATCAAAACCGGTATACCTCCATTTACCATTATATTAGGAACATAGCTATCATAGGCAGGTTCAAATACAATAACCTCATCTCCTGGATGTATTATAGCTGTTATAGCTGTATAGATCGCATATGTCGCACCTGGTGTGATACAGATCTCCCCATTCGGGTCAATATTCTTTTGGTATAAACTCTCTATTTTTTTTGAAATAGTTTCACGCAATTTAATGGAGCCACTGGAATTCGCATATTGATTATAACCTTCCTTCATTGCAATATTAACCAACTCTATTAAACCTTGATTCATTTCAAAATCAGGAAATCCCTGGCCGAGATTAATTGCATTATGCTTATTAGCGAGGGTGCTTATTGTTGTAAAAATGGTTTCGCCTACGTTCGGCAATTTGCTTTCTAGCATCATTCATTTCTATTTATAGAAATAAATTTACACACAATACGCTATGTGATTGTATCCTTTTTTATGTACAATGGAATTAGGAAGCACAAGGGAATCGCCCAAATCCATTGGGAAATATAAAAACTTATACTTTGAAATGGTCTTGCATTAGATGCTAAAGGGCTATTTACTTTACCAATACCAGCGGTTTGCCCCACTCCAAAAACAAAATCAAGATCATGATCTGCTGATGAATAGTGCTTTTTCAGGGAATCATTTGAATGATGCCAATGCCTCACGTCTCTTTGTTCTTTTGTGAGTTGTGGTTCTAAATTGGGATCGAAAAAATACCAGCTATCGGTAAGATAAAATTCTATTGCCAGGTGATGTGGAAAGGAGATAGAGCGGTAACTAACATGATTTTTTTTCATTATTTCCGCAAATACAATCACTAATTGAGAACATCCGGCATATGGATATTTCATAATTTCTTCCGGGTCTACCAGGCATGAAATATTATTATTTAATAAATAATCGGTTGATACTGCAATAAAATTTTCACTAAACCTGTATTGAGAAAACCCGTGATAGAATCGCTCTCTAAGAATTTTAGATACAATCAATGCATATTCAAAAGACTTATTAGAATATTTCCCCTGATTAATATGATCAGCAGCCTCTGAAAGCTTTTGTAAGGTTTTTATGCTCTTTAAAGAAGAATCAAATTCTTCTTTATGATTATAGGTAGGAATGGGTTGGCCCGGTATATTTATTACTCGAGGTAATAATAAAATTATACAAAGAGATAATAATAAAATTTTCAATACATGATAGAATTAATTAACATAATAACGTCATGTGCAGATATTATATTATACTATACCTAAAGGAACTGATCGCCGATATTCCTCTTTACCTCAGCAAGATATTCCTTTAAATGTTGCTCATTTTCCTTTTTGCAAATAAGCAGTGCATCTGGTGTATCTACAACTATAAAGTCATTTAAGCCTTGTATCAGTATTAATTTTTCATTTTTATTACTACTATGAATTATATTTTGATTAGAGTCAAACAAAATGATATTTTTTCCTGCAGTAGCATTATCGAGATAATCTTTTTCAAGATTTTCAAATGCGCTACCCCAGGTGCCAAGATCACTCCAACCAAATGAAGAAGGAATTACAAAAACATTATCTGCTTTTTCCAGGATACCATAATCGATTGAAATATTTGCGCAAAGCGGAAATATCAGTTCTATGGCGGCCTTCTCTTTTTCAGAATTCATTGCAGCTCTTGCACCAAAGAATAACTCATGTAGCTCTGGCAAATATTTTTCAAAGGCGCTGATAATAACTTTCGTTTTCCAGGCAAAAATTCCGGCATTCCATAGAAAATCACCGCTTGCAAGAAAAGTTTTTGCAAGTTCTAAATCAGGCTTTTCTGTAAAGGTCTTTACTTTATAGATATTATCCTGGATTGAAATCTCTTCGTGCTGGATATATCCATATCCTGTATTTGGCTGAAAGGGCTTAATGCCTAATGTAAGTAGCGCCTGATTTTTTTCAGTAAAGCCCAACGCTTCATAACAAACTTTTTTAAATGATGTGTCATCAAGTATGAGATGGTCTGCAGGAGCGCATATGAGATTGCTTTCCGGATTCAATTGTTGCAACTTATATGAAATATACGCTATGCACGGTGCCGTATTCTTCCGGGAAGGTTCGCAAACTATATTTTCCTCAGGTAAGCCGGGTAATTGGCTCTTTACAATATCCTTGTACTGAAGTGCCGTTACGACGTAGATATTTTCGAGTGGAATAAACTGCGCAAACCTGTCATAGGTAGATTGTATAAGCGTTCTCCCTGTATTTAATATATCAAGGAATTGTTTTGGAAAATTAAGCCTGCTTACAGGCCAGAAACGGCTTCCAATGCCGCCCGCCATAATTGCCACATAACTGTTTCTGTTCATACTCTTGTTAAATTATACCTTCTTTTATAAGATCGTGCAAATGTATAACACCTACATATTCATTTCCTTCAGTAACTATAAGTTGGGTTATATTATTTTTCCGCATTACATCAAGCGCGTGCATCGCCAATTCATTTCCCGAAATTATCTTTGGGTGGGTGGACATAATTTCTTTGGCCGTCACAGCCTTGTCATATAAATTATTTGTTAGCATTCTCCTAAGGTCACCATCGGTAATAATTCCACTAATACTGCCAGAATCATTTAATACAACTGTTACCCCTAAACGCTTTTTTGAGATCTCAATAATTACCTCGTTTAAATTACTATTTTCCGATACCTGGGGCTTTTCATTATTTATATAAAGATCGGCAACCCTTAAATATAATTTTTTACCAAGTGCCCCGCCTGGATGAAAACGGGCAAAATCATTTGATGAAAACCCTTTAAGGTGCATTAAGCAGACCATTAAAGCATCCCCAAGTACCATTTGAGCTGTGGCGCTACTTGTAGGCGCCAGGTTATTCGGGCAGGCTTCGTTGGGCACTGAAGAATTCAGAAAAATTTTTGCGCTGTGGGCGAGATAGCTCTCTTTGTTACCACAAATAGCAATAATAGGATTGCCCATGTTTTTTATGAGTGGCACCAATACCTTAATTTCCGGGCTATCGCCACTTTTACTTAGAATTAAGACCAGATCGTTTTTTTGAACCATGCCGATATCTCCATGTATTGCATCTGCGGCATGCATAAATATTGAAGGCGTTCCAGTACTATTGTAAGACGCCGCAAGCTTTTGGGCAATTATCGCACTTTTTCCGATCCCTGTTATTATTAATCTTCCATTACAATTAGAAATTAAATGCAATGCTTTCTCAAAATCATCGTTCAAGAATTCTATCAAGCCCTTAATAGCATCTGACTCAGTTTTAATTGTTTCTATCGCTATTTCCAGAATTTCTTTTTGCATTTAGCTGAAATAAATAGTGTTGTTTGCACATTAGCTTCGCGAAGCTGCAAACCTAAGGAAATAGCATGATAGTCAAAAAAAGTGGGTGAAGATTCGTTATATTAAATGTATCTTATGGTTTTAATTAATAAGTTTCGTTAAAAACAATATCTGCATTTATATAAAACTCAATTCAATTAACTTTGAAACCCTTCATTCTTAAATAGAGCAGAAAAGAATATGCCTAAAAGTAAAATATCCAAATCCTTACCAGAACAAAAAATTGCACCACAAACAACACTTCTTATTACAAAGAATTTAAAAAAAGAGCTTCTTAAAAATTTTGGATTTAAAAACTTTAAGGAGCCCCAGGAAGAAATTATTCAAAACTTATTAGCGGGTAAAGATACTTTCGTTATAATGCCTACGGGTGGTGGTAAGAGTCTTTGTTACCAATTGCCCGCCATTATAAGTGACGGTTGTGCCATTATTGTTTCACCCCTAATTGCGTTGATGAAGAACCAGGTGGACCTTGTTCGAAGTTATAGTAGCATAGATAATATTGCTCATTTTCTTAATAGCACCCTCAATAAAGGTGAGCAAAAAATTGTGAAGGAAGACCTAATAGCCGGAAACACTAAACTTTTATATGTTGCCCCGGAAACTCTTACAAAAGAAGAAAACGTACAATTTTTCAAAGAGCTTAATATTTCTTTTTTTGCAGTAGATGAGGCACATTGTATAAGTGAATGGGGGCATGATTTCCGACCGGAATACCGGCGGTTACGCGAAATTATGGATCAGATCAATGAAAAAATACCTGTTATAGCATTAACGGCTACGGCCACCCCGAAAGTGCAAAGTGATATTGTAAAAAATCTTGGATTAAGAAATCCTAAAATATTTATTTCTTCCTTTAACCGTCCCAATTTATACTATGAAGTGGTGCCTAAAGTGAAGAAAGATCTTGCTATAAAAAGTATTGTCAAGTTTATTTCGCAGAACAAAGGAAAGAGCGGAATTATATATACACTTAATCGTAAAACAACTGAAGAATTGGCACAAATGCTGGTAGCTAACGGGATAAAAGCTGTGGCCTATCATGCAGGGCTCGATTCAAAACTCAGAGCAAGACGACAAGATCAGTTCCTGGGAGAGGAAATTCAGGTAATCGTTGCTACGATTGCCTTTGGGATGGGTATCGATAAGCCAGATGTGCGATTTGTAATTCATTACAATATTCCAAAATCTATAGAAAATTATTACCAGGAAACAGGGCGAGCTGGCCGAGATGGTCTAGAAGGGAAATGCCTGTTATATTATTCACATAAAGATGTTTCAAAACTTGAACACCTGATGCGGGATAAGTCGCTTACAGAAAGGGAAATAGGAGCTCAATTAATTAATGAAACAGTGGCATACTCTGAAAGTGGTGTTTGCCGAAGGAAAATACTCTTAAATTATTTTGGTGAGAACAATGTCGCGGATGATTGTGGGGGAAAATGTGATAATTGTAAAAATCCCCAGGAATTAACAGAAGCTAAAAATGAAGCTGCAATTGCCCTTAAGGCCATAAAGGCCCTTGAAGAACGGTTCCCTATCACGTATATGATACCTGTAATTATGGGTAAAGCCAATCCCCAGATTAAAATGTACCGGCATGACGAAAAAGAAATTTTTGGTACAGGCAAGAATAAAGACGAACATTTTTGGAATTCTTTAATAAGGCAAATGCTTCTTGAAAACTTGCTTAAAAAGGATATTGAAGATTATGGTGTATTAAAGCTTACCCGCGAAGGTGAGGCTTTTCTAAAAAAACCTACAAGTTTCAAAATGGCATTAAATCATATCTATGAAACGGATGGAGAAGAAGAGGAAGATGGGGGTGTAGTTTCGGAGGGGGTGACTTTAGACAATCAACTGTTTGATTTGCTAAAGGACTTGCGGCAAGTAGAAGCGAAAAAACGTAATCTTCCACCATTTGTGGTATTCCTGGAGAACAGCCTAATTGATATGGCCACTCTTTACCCTACTACATTAAAAGAATTGGAAAAATGCCAGGGTGTGAGTATGGGGAAGGCCTTAAAATTTGGTAAGTCTTTTGTAACCCTCATTGAAAAATATGTTGAGGAAAACAATATAGTAAAGCCTGACGAATTCGTAATGAAATCCGTCGTTAATAAAAACAACAATAAAGTTTTTATTATTCAAAATGTCGATAAAAAAATGCCTCTGGAAACTATAGCCAAAAACAGAACTCTTAAATTGGGCGAGTTGCTTGAGGAAATGGAAACAATTGTCGCCAGTGGTACCAAATTAAACCTGGATTACGCTATAGAAGAGTTGGTTGAAGAGGATGAAATAGATGAAATAATGGATTATTTTAAGGGATGCACTAGCTCCAGCCTTGAGACTGCAAAGGAAGAATTATCTGATGGAGATTACACTTTGGAACAATTAAAAATTATGAGAATTAAGTTTCTCTGTGAATATGGAAATTAGGTTAGTAAACTTTTCATTTTACACCAAAATTTCTCTATTTTTGCCGCCCTGTATCAAATTTCGAAGCTAGAATAATCATAAAATTGGTGCGGTAGCTCAGTCGGTAGAGCAAAGGACTGAAAATCCTTGTGTCGGCGGT
>JBDTXP010000105.1:0-7629 GCA_040006135.1 Ginsengibacter sp.
TTGAATGCCTCTTAACAGCAAAAATCATGAACCAAAGGTAATTGTATAAAATTTTTAATATAAAGCGATTTAGCCATTCTCACTTATTAGTCATTTTCTTCTCAAGTTGTTTTTTCCGGAAAAAAAAATGTAATGACAGCTTGATCCGGTAATACGTGCTTGTTCGCCTGTCCGCGGCAAAAGCCTATAATTGAAGTAAGGGATAATATAGGCTGAAATTTATTTTGCCGTAAATAAAATAGTAAAACTTTATTTACGATTATCTTTATTGGATGTTTTATTTAGTAAAGCCACCATGGCTTGTAAAAAAATATCTTAATGATTGTGTATGGGAAATCGATACAGAGGAAAATAAATTATTTCTCACTTTTGATGATGGGCCTCATCCTGAAGTCACACCATTTGTTTTGCAACAATTAAGAAATTACAATGCTAAAGCCACATTCTTTTGTGTGGGAGAGAATGTTCAAAAATATTTCGAAGTATATAAGCAAATAATTGAGGAGGGACATGCTGTAGGAAATCACACATACAGCCATTTGAATGCATGGCAGGCAGGCGATAAAAAATATCTCGAAGATGTTTCCAGGGCCTGTAAAATTATTGACTCTGAATTATTCCGACCGCCATATGGCCGCATAAGTCGCTTCCAGGTAAAAGCATTACATGGAGCAAATTATAATTTAAATACTATTATGTGGAGCGCACTAAGTGGTGACTTTGATCCTGCAATTAATGTAGATGAATGTTTTTTAAATGTATCGCACAATGCAAAGAAGGGAGCCATCATTGTTTTTCATGATAGTGCCAAAGCATTCCCGGTTTTGAAAAAAGTACTCCCGCGCGTGCTACAATATTGCAAGGAACAACAAATGAATCTGGCAAAAATCTCGTTAAGGCATGTGCAAAAAAATGGGCCTGAATAGATATTCAAGCCCTTTTTTAATCCGTACCCTATGAAAACTGTCGTGAAGTTAATAAATACTTTAACAATCCAACAACAATTTTTTAGCGAAGGGTAATTTCGTGTGTAACACCATTAATCGTGATGGTCGCTTTATTATCACAAGAGCCATCACCATAATCAAGTATTGCAACTGCAGTATTACTTTTCCTGTTTATCTCCACAGTGCCCTTGCTGCGCCACTTGCAGGAATACTTTCTTATAACAGGACTAATTATTTTTGAAGCCCACATATTGCCATTTGAGTTAGAACCTTCTGCATGTCCTGAAATTTGAAAAACGTCATCCTGCAGGTAAAATGGTGTGCCGTTACCTTCAATTTGTACACGCTCTTTTACGCCGGCATATTTTCTCCAAAAACCACTTTGGGTGTTTGTTACTTTTCCATCAATTACCTCTGTACGCCATGCTTGCTTATTAGATAGACTGGTATTTTCCACTGTCATAGTGCCTGCAATTGCAAAACTATCAACGGAATAACCAACGAAAGTTGTTGAAGTTTTACTTCCGGGAATACGCATTGGCCCGGTGAAAATCGTTACGATTTTACCTTTGCGCAATTTACCATCCTTACCTAAGCAACCACTACCAAAATCAACCGTTACTGTCTTTGGAAACTGGCGCTCTATTTTCGGGATCACAGTTACAGTAAAGCAGCGTGACGTGCTATCAGGTGAAAGTGCACCACTTGGATCTGCCGGTTTGTAAATTATATTAGCGCCGGTCCCCAGGCCAATATCTTCGCCCGCATCAGTTGATTGGACACCCATCGTTACATTAAACACATCCTCAAACTGGCCTGATGCATCAGCATCACTCTGAGCAGCATCTACTGTTGCCACAGGATCAGGATCATTTACGGTATTGTTTGCGCTGTTATCCTTTTTGCAAGATGTAACAGAAAAGAGTGCGGCAGCTACAAAAAGAGTTACCATTCTGGAATTTAAAAACATTGATTTCATAAAGAAGAGATTAAGATTTAAAAATTGGTTAACGCACTAATTGACTAGGGTTGCATGCCAAGGTTTAATGCTCCGTTAAAAAGTTTAAAAGGCATAAACTACTTTTGTGCGGAGAATAATATTAAGTACCTATTGTTTTACAAAAGATCTCAATTATGACCGATAGCCACACCCATTTGTACTCAAATGAATTTAAAGATGATATTGACCAGGTGATTGCCCGGGCGTTAGAGAAAGGCATTGATAAGTTTTATTTACCTGCCATAAGCAGTGAAGAAAATGAAGCATTATTAAATCTTGAAAAAAGATATCCCGAAAATATTTTTGCGATGACGGGTCTTCACCCTTGTTCTGTAAAAGAAGATTATAAAAATGAGTTGGAATTAATTCGCAATCAATTAAAGGAAAGGTCTTTTGCAGGAATTGGAGAAACTGGACTGGATTTTTATTGGGATACCAGTTTTAAGAACGAACAATATGAAAGTTTGCATCAACATATAGAATGGGCAATCGAATATAAACGACCGTTGATTTTACATACACGCAATGCGATGGATGAAACTATTAATGAAATAAAAAAATATAAACAATCTGCATTGAAAGGAATTTTTCATTGCTTCGGAGGTACATTGGAGCAAGCACAGCAGATCATCGATTTAGAATTTATGCTGGGTATTGGTGGCGTGCTTACTTATAAAAAAACAGATCTGCCGACCGTTCTGAATAATATTGATATGCAGCATATGATTTTAGAAACCGATGCACCTTATTTATCACCTGTACCTTACCGTGGAAAAAGAAATGAGCCAGCGTACATGGTGTATGTAGCGCAGAAGCTTGCTGAGATAAAAGGTATTTCCATTGAAGAGGTTGAGAGGATTACGAGTGAAAATGCGGAAAGGATTTTTGGATGAAAATATACATATGACTAATCTTGCAGTATATGAATTATTGAATTGCCCTAACGACAGAGTAAAGTATAATGATAATTGAGTTATTAACTCGTCCAAAAAAAGTATTACCTTAATAGAATCCAATTATTTTAGCCCAAGCCTCGCCATAAGCATTTCCTTTTTTGTTTTACTTACTGAAAGTTTCTCGCCGTTTTTTAAAACAATATACCCGCCATCGCTGCGCAGAAATTGTGAAATGTAAGTGACATTTACAAGCGTGGAATGATGAATACGCTGAAAAATTTCCGGCGGTAATAATTCTGCCACATCTCCCAGCGTTCTCGAAATAAGCATAGGTCTTTTTCCCTGGATGAAAACTTTAGTATATGCTCCTTCTGCATGACAATATATAATGGAAGACACTTCAATAAATTCGTATCCCTCCCTAACCGGTAGTGCAATTTTTTGCTGATCAAATGGTTGATTTATATTTTGAATCAGGTTATTTATATGAGGGAAATGACTTCCTTTCTCCAATTTCCTTTCCACTTTTTGCACAGCCATTAGGAGGTCCTGCCCATCAATTGGTTTAAGTAAATAATCTACAGCGCTGATGCGAAATGCTTTTGCAGCAAATTCATTATGAGCAGTAGTAAAGATAATCGAGAAATTGATTTCGCCTAAAATTTCGAGCATTTCAAATCCATTCATCCAGGGCATTTCTACATCAAGAAAAACAAGATCAGGTATATTTTTTTTTATCGCCATAAGACCATCTTTGGCTGAATTGCAGGTGTGTATAATTTCTACTGAAGGACAGTTAATTGCCAGATCTTTAAGCAAAGATTTTACACAATGCTGCTCATCATCTATTATAATTGATCTTATCATTCTTTTTCCTCCTGGATTTTTATAAGGACTTTTGTTCCAAGCGCAATTCCACTCTCATCTTTTTTGTCAATTATTTCAATTTTTGCATTTCTTTGTTTGAGAAAATTATCTAATTCAAGCCTTGATTGAGTAAGGTTTACTCCTTTGGAATCATGCGTAAGCCTGGCGGATTTATTCTGCCGGGATACGACTCTTCCTATTCCATCATCTTCCACAATAATTTCTACATAGCCATTATTTCTTTTAACAACCAGCTGGATATTTCCACCTTTATCGCCAGGCACAATCCCATGCCAGATAGCGTTCTCAATAAACGGCTGAATAATAAGTGCAGGAATGTTTACTGATTTTAAATCTATTTCGGGATCTATATTTACAGTATAATTAAAAGCAGCATCAAACCGCATAGCCTCTAATTGCAAATAAAATTTGCAGGTCTCAATTTCATCATACAAACTTATATCCTTCTTGTCTGAGTTTTGAAAAATAGTCCTGATGAGTTTTGAAAAAGTGGTGAGATAAATGGTAGCTTTTACTTCTTCATGTTCCTGTATAAGACTCTTAATAGAGTTCATGCAGTTAAAAATAAAATGAGGATTCATTTGTGCACGAAGTGCTTTGGCTTCGAGTTCCAATAGTTCCTTTTCGTGGCTGCTTCTTGTTTGTTCTTCGCGGCGAACCATTTTTATACGCCATAATATTATAAACCATGAAAGTAAAATAGCTGAGAGGGCAATCAAAATTTTAAACAAATCTGTTTGCCACCATGCCGGTGAAATTGTTATGTGAAGCAAATTTTTTATCTCAGTCCATTTGCCGCCACGCATCCTTGCCTTAAGATAAAACGTGTAAGTGCCCGGCTCCAGGTCCACATAAGTAACCCTCCGGTTTTGATAATTAGTAAAGTTCCATTGGACTTCTACACCATCCAGGCGATAAGCATATTGCACCTTCTCGGGGAATTCAAATTCATTGCAGGAAAAGCTTAGCTCAATGCCATTGTTATTGTGAGCCAGTTTTAATGTTGATAAAAATTCGGGTAGTGTATCGGCATAATAATTTTTACCTGAAACTTTTATATTGTCAAGATAGGGTATTATTTTTTTTTGAAGAGATAATAGTGCAGTAAGATTGGCATATTGAGTATGCCCTACCCTGGGAAATGTAAAAAAGAATTGCTGATTGGCATAAGCTATATAAATAGGAACGTCTGACATTAGGCCGTTATCAATATCAAAAGTTACAAAACTGCTGTCAGCACAGGAATATAA
Organism: Ginsengibacter sp.; assembly: GCA_040006135.1. GTDB lineage: Bacteria > Bacteroidota > Bacteroidia > Chitinophagales > Chitinophagaceae > Ginsengibacter. The sequence continues at coordinate 4,982 of JBDTXP010000105.1, forward strand.
ATTTCCTCCCTTTGGCGTAAAAAAGAGCATATAACCCGGTGGGCCACTTATCATTTCTGCTCCCAGGTTATCTGTAATCCCATCACTGGCTGTAAGCTTCGCAAAAGGCTTAAATTTTATGGGATCAAACATTGTAATCCCACTAAAATAGGTTTGAACCCAAAGATTTCCTGACCCATCTAATGCCATACTTTTTACACCTGGGTCGGGCAAATCACGGCATAGAATGAACTTGAACTTGCCTGAAAGAATATTGTATTGGTAAATTGCACTTTTAGAACCAACATATATAAAATGTCTTTTATTGTCGATCAAAATATTTTCTGTAGAAAATTCCGATTTGTTATTTAACTCTGTCGCGGGAAGTTTTATTTCTTTTACCTTGTCACTATCAACATTCATGCACAACAATTCATGATCGCGGGTATATAACCAAAGGTTTTCCTTCTCATCAATTTGAAAATCAACAAACTCTTTTTTTAAAATCGGCATGGATGCAAATAAGTCCTCCGCTGGTATCATTTTATTTCCTGATGCATCAGAGACAACAAGTTTTTTACCTAGTGCCCACAAGCGGCCTTTCTTATCTTTCCTTACCCGCCATATAAATCCTAAGCCGATGGCATCATTCTTTCCATAACCGTATGATATTGGAACTATTTTTATAGTATTAAAGCAACTGTCTAATACATAAATACCATGCGAGAATTGAACGGCTGCGAAATAAATATGGTTTATATTATCCCAAATTATATCCCTTAGCTCAATGCCATTGAGGCTTACATGATGACTATTTGCAAAGGGGATATCTTTAAACAGACCATAACGAGGCGAAGAAATAAATAATCTGCCACCCTTCAGGCACCAGGTATTTCCCTTGCCATCTGTTTTCATATCAGTTGCAATTGGCAGGGTTTTATCAAGCACAACATCCTGGATGTAATAATATTTTTTTGTAACTGTATTAAAAACCGCCGGGACTGTATCTCTCCTGGCAACATAATATTCTGTATCAGATTTGATGCAAAAAAATGGAATAATACCACCTGAAAATAATTGGCGCACACCATTTTCAATTCCAAAAATCGCTCCCTCTGCGGGATAAGTTTTATAATATCCCGTCCTGGTATTGTATTCTCCCATTCCATTGCCCCATGTGCTGTACCAAATAGTGCTATCGTTTTTTGTATCAAGCATGGTTACTTTAGTATTTATCCAGGAAGAATCTTTTGGGTAAAATGCGCGAAAATTTTTAAATACTTTTTTCTTTTTTTTATCAAACCAATAAATACCTGAACCATAACAGGCGATCCATACTAAATTATTATCAAAAGGATCCTGTATAAAACTATTAGCGGTGTTTTTGTAGCGGTCCTCCCATGCCTCTGACTGACTACTATCAAAATTATAATGGGTAAAATTTTGCCTTGCCGTATCATATATTACAAATCCATTTCTGCTTAAACCTAGCCAAAGCTTTCCTTCTCTATCCAGGTAAGGGTGATGACCTCCGTATTTTCTCGATATATTTGACGAATCAAAATAGGGAAGCACTTTTGTAAATGCTTTTCCGGAAATTATGTCCAATCTTACGAGGCTATCACCGTATGCAAACCATATATGTCCCAATCCGTCATCAGCAAAACTTTCAATATGCTGGTAACCTGGTGTTATTATTCCTGCTTTATTAAATTGAGACAAATACAGAATATCATTACCATCAAATGAAGCAAGGCCCTGGGGTGTACCCAGCCAAAGCTTTCCCGACTTTGCAAGTGTAATTGATTTGATGTCGGCCCAATTAAGTAAACCTGGTTCAAACATTTTAAAACGTAAAGCAGGTTGCTGTGAAAAAGCACATATACATTCCACCATAGCAAGAAGTAAAAGAAAACAATATTTTACGCCTACTCTGATCATATATTAAATCTAAACCATCTTTCCCGTGTTACAGTACATTTCTTTATAACAAACATCTCCTGTTTGGTAGTTGACACGCATTACCTGATAACCGGATTTAATATTTATTTTCCGAAAGAGGTATGATTGATTTATATATGGCCCAAAGTCCAGATAATTTTCTATCAGAGGGATGGATTTTAAAACCATTATCACCTCAGAATGCTTTTCTGCCAATCGGAAAACCACAACTGCCAATTGTATAATGATTATTGACTTTATGAATGATAGTTTCGGATTACGAATTCATTATAAATTACTGGCATGAAATACATTTTGTTCTTTGTCGTATTTTCTTTTTCATTTCAATTATTTGCGCAGGAAAATGAAGATGCCAAACCTACAGTGAAAATATTTTTCAGGCTTTATAATCATATTAATCAGCAGGCTGGAAAAGGCCATTTATTATTCATCAATGATAGCTCCATACAAATTTCAAGCGGGCGCTCCATTGAGCACTTTCCGATTTGAGGTTTTATCTATTAGCCAAATCCTATTTGCTGTTTAGATACATCAATTAGAAAGGCTGCTACACCTTTTGAAATTTACATCATAAAAAGAGGCAATGAAAAGTGTAATTTTTTCACATGTCCCGGAAGATAAATTCAAGTTTTGATAAAGACCTGTTTAAAGGCTGGCTTAGCACAGGTTTGCAATGAAAAAAGAAACAAATTAATTACACACTTAAT
>JBDTXP010000106.1:0-7566 GCA_040006135.1 Ginsengibacter sp.
GTGAATATGCCTTGAAGACCTAAGTCCTGCACATGCGCGCGGTAGTTGTAATAAACAGGTGTGCCAGCATAATGAGTGTTCCATGCAGGATTGTTTTGATAATTGATTGAATTTTTCCAGTTCATTCCTTTTGCTACACCATAAATGTATTGTAACCTTAAAGAGAATAGATAGCCTAAAGCTTTACGGAAGTGCGCGCCAAATCCAATTGTTGGTAATTTGGCAGAAACATCTCCACTAACTGAAAACATACCAGCTGAAATTCCAAATTCCATTTGATTACGCGGCTTAGCCGGAAAATCATAGGTGTTATTCATAAACTCATTTTGTTGTGCCTGACCTTTTGAGGAAATAACACTTGAGTCATAAATGTTATAAACACCAGTATCCTGGGCAAAAGTGCCGAAGGATAAAAGGGAGAATATCCCCAGAAATAATAATGTTAACTTTTTGCTTGCCATAACTTTTTGATTAAAGATTTCTTAAATAAACTAAAATTGAAACGCAAAAATATCAAACCTAACCCAATAATCAAATTTTTTTATCAAAATCTTTAGATTTAGAGCGGTTTATACATTCTTACTATTTTGTAAACATAGACCATTTTATCAAAAATTATGCTGCTTTTAAGAATTACTTTTTTAAAATAAACATTCCAAACAAAAATAACTGGCCCAATATGAAATTTTTAAATTCACAATATTGAGCTAATTAAGAATTTTTTATCTGTATTATTGCCATCATTTATAATAAATGCAATTTTCCAAAAACATTATAGCAGATGAGCTCAAAATATTTGAAGATAAATTTTCATCGTCAGTAAAAAGCTCCGTTCCCCTCCTGGATCGAATAATGAAATATATAATAAAACGCAAAGGCAAGCAACTGCGTCCAATGTTTGTTTTTTTAAGTGCTAAGCTATTTGCGCCCGTAAATGAATCGACCTACCATGCAGCGGCTCTCGTGGAGCTATTGCATACTGCAACACTTGTCCATGATGATGTAGTTGATGAATCTTTAGAAAGACGAGGATTTTTTTCTATAAATGCAATATGGAAAAATAAAATAGCTGTACTTGTAGGCGATTACCTTTTATCAAAAGGGTTATTACTTGCAATTAATAATAATGAATTTGAACAACTAAGGATAGTTTCAAACGCAGTTAAGCAGATGAGTGAAGGTGAGTTATTACAGATAGAGAAATCGAGAAAACTTAATTTAACGGAGGGCATTTACTTTGAAATTATCCGGAGCAAAACTGCTTCATTGCTTTCAGCTGCATGTGGTGTAGGTGCATGGAGTACAAGTAATGACCATTCGATCACTGATATTTTAAAAATTTTTGGGGAAAAGGCTGGTATCGCATTTCAAATTAAAGATGATTTGTTTGATTATGGGAGTTCAGATATAGGCAAACCGACTGGCAATGACCTGAAAGAAAAAAAATTGACATTGCCTCTTATATATACTCTCAATAATGTAACTTCCGCTAAGCGCAGTAAAATTATTTACATTATCAAAAATGAAAGTAAAAAGAAAGATAGAATAAAATATGTCCTTGATGAAGTGAATGCTGCTGGGGGTATTAAGTATGCAGAAGAGAAAATGGAACTGTATAAAAATGAAGCATTACAAATATTACAACAATTTCCCGAGAGCGATGTCCGCAGGGCTCTGGAAGAGTTAGTAAACTATACCACAGGCCGTAAATATTAAGAACAATATTTTTTTGTTTTTATTTTTTTTATGAAAAAAAGATGGCACATATTAGATTGTAATGACCCTACCCGTGTGAAGGAGCTCTCGGAATCTTTGAATATTAGTCATCCTCTTTCTGCGATACTTATTCAACGTGGTATTGACACTTTTATAAAAGCTAAAGAGTTTTTCAGGCCCACACTTGAAACACTACACGATCCTTTCCTGATGAAAGATATGGAGAAGGCTGTAAGCCGCGTCATTACGGCGATTGCAGCAAAAGAAAAAATTCTCATCTTCGGAGATTATGATGTAGACGGTACTACATCTGTTGCATTGCTATACCGATTTTTAAAAAAGATCCATACCGAGGAAAATATCAACTACTATATCCCACACAGGTACAGGGAAGGATATGGCATAAGCAGGCAGGGAATTGAGTATGCAAATGAAAATAATTATTCACTGATCATTTCTTTGGACTGCGGCATCAAATCGACAGAACTTATCGGGTATGCATCTACGTTAGGTATTGATTTTATTGTTTGCGACCACCATCTCCCTGATGAAGAACTTCCACCCGCTTTTGCAATTTTAAATGCGAAGCAAAAAGGCTGCCTTTACCCTTACAAAGAATTATGCGGCTGCGGCGTAACCTTTAAACTGGTAACCGCACTCTCACATCGTTTAGGGATAAACGAACAAGAATATATGTGCTTGTTAGATCTTGTTGTAACCGCTATTGGTGCTGATATTGTTCCTATGACCGGCGAAAACCGTGTGCTTGCTTATTTTGGATTAAAACAATTAAACTCATCTCCATGCGCGGGAATAAGTGCCCTCATAAAACTAAGCACTTTAAAAAATGGATTTGACATAAGTAATGTAGTCTTCATAATCGCCCCTCGCGTAAATGCAGCCGGCCGAATGGATGAAGGATCGCATGCCGTGAAATTGTTCATTGAAAGTGATCCGGAAAAAGCAATGGCATTTGCGGAAATATTGCAGGACCATAATACAGAAAGGAAGGATACAGATAGTACGATTACCGAAGAAGCGCTAGCGATGATCGCGGCAGATGAAGTTTTAATAAACAGGAAATCAACCGTGTTATTTCAACCGCACTGGCACAAAGGTGTTGTAGGCATTGTAGCCAGCCGCATTATAGAAACCTATCACAGACCAACAGTTATTTTAGCGATGGGAGATGAAGTAGCGGGAGGAAGTGCGCGCAGTGTGCCTGGTTTTAATCTGTACGAAGCCATTCATTCCTGCCGTGAACATTTACTCGGTTACGGTGGACATTTTGCCGCGGCAGGTATGACTATTTCACCGGATAAAATTGATGCCTTCAGCAAAAAATTTGAGGAGGTAGTCGCCGCAACAATTCCACCGGAATTATTGATCCCTGAATTGCGTATTGATGCTGAAATTGAATTTCACCAGATTACCAGAAATTTTTATAGCATACTTAAACAAATGTCACCTTATGGGCCTGAAAACTTAAGACCCGTTTTCATTACAAAAAATGTGACCGAAACAGGTTATTCAAAAATTGTGAAGGAAAAACATGTAAAGCTTGTCGTTCGGAAAGATGGTATCACTTTGTCTGGTATTGGCTTTAATTTATCTGAGAAATTTTCCCTCATTCATCCTGATAAAGCACTTGATATAGTGTATACTATTGATGAAAATGAATGGAATGGAGAAACATCGCTTCAACTTAAAGTTATTGACTTTCGACTATCCATCGCCTAACTCCTTTTGCATTTATGCAACACAGAGCACTCTTAAAATATTTTTTGTTTCTACGCGCTCACTGGAATTTGCAGCTCGCGTTATTTACTATTCGCCACGAAATAAGCGGTGAAAAAAAATATGGAATTGATACGCTTGGAGTGGATGATCTGAAGAATGCTGATGTAAAAAGTAGCAACAAGAAGCACGCATATATTTACCAACCTGCCAGTTATTATTTATTGAAAAAAAGTTTCGATTTTTTAAATGCCGATTTTGACAAAAGTGGCTTTGTGGATTATGGTTGTGGAAAGGGCAGAGTTATGGCAGTAGCTGCATTTAATGGTTATAAAAATATTTCCGGAATTGATTTTTCCCTACCACTATGTGAAGTTGCCAGAAAAAATATCGATAAGATAAAATGCTTTTTTCCCACCTCCAATTTCAAAACGCTATGCATGGATGCTACAGAATATGAAATTCAAAAAGAAGACACAACCTTTTTCTTTTTTAATCCTTTTGATGATGTAGTCATGTTGCAAGTGGTGAAAAATATTTTGGCTTCGCAAAAAAAAATTCCAAGGGAAATTGTAATCGTTTATTTAAATCCTTTATTCAAAGAAATATTCCTGGCCGCCGGTTTTGAAGAAGTATATTCTTATAGCAAACTGGATTATTTGGAAGTAAGTATTTTGTTGAAGTAGGTAAAAGTCACGATCTTACCCACAAAAATTCTGGTATAATTTTTATTCTTTTCATTTTAAAAAATTATCATGGGAGAAACAAAAAATTTAGACAGATCCGACGGGATAAAAAAAATGAGAGACATAGCGGAAAATAAAACAGCGCTATTATGCACCTTTACAGGTAATACTTCTATAGAAACAAGACCAATGCATACACAACAAGTAGATGAAGACGGATGCTTTTGGTTCATGGGTTCTAAAGAAAATAGTTCTACTGACCAAATAAGGAAAGAAAGTAAAGTACAGTTGATGTATGCTATTAATGATAAAGCAGAATTTCTTTCAGTAGAAGGAAAAGCGAGCTTAACTACAGATAAACAAAAAATTGAAGAATTGTGGAGTAGTTTCGCCAAAACGTGGTTTCCCGGCGGGAAAGATGATCCTAATATAATTTTAATAAAAGTAAATCCAAGCGATGCTTTTTATTGGGACACGCAACATGGAAAATGGGTATCAATGCTAAAAATTATGGTAGGCGCTGTTACAGGAAAAGAAATGGACGATGGCGTGGAAGGAACTATTGATGTTTAATATTTTATATGAAAAAGAAAACAGCCACTTCTCAATAGGTGGCTGTTTTCTTTTATAGTATTTGTACTCAAGCTGTCAGGCCACTAAATATTAAGTGCTGAAATATGAATCAAACTATAGTGGCCAGATACCTAGTGCGAAGTGTTCAAAACCTTAAGATAAAGTGACAGATACCTATCTTATACTTCTGTAATGATTTTACTTTTTGGTTTCCCTTCGATCATCTCTACACTTCGTGTGATGAAGGCCGTTAGTTCATTACCTTTCAACAAACCTTGTGAAAGTAATGCCAGGTCTGTAAGATTCTTTATCATCTTTCCCTGGTCATCAGCATTCTCTTCTTTCAATATTTTTTGAAACACCGGGTGATTGCCATTAACAGTTAGTGTTACTTCTTCCGGCATATTACCATAAAAACTTCCCATTCCGCCACCGGCCATTGCCATATCTTTCATGCGGCGCATAAATTCAGGGCGGGTAGCAGTTACCGGAACCGAATTTTCTGAAAGACCATTTATCACTACTGTTGCGTGCAGATCAGGCATTTCTACTTTGAACAATTCTTTTAATTTTTCATTTTCTTCTTTGCTCAATATACTGTCCTGATGCTCACTTTTGTCAATCAGGTTATCAGTGATATCTGCATCCACACGTACGAACTGTACATCATTCCACTTCATCTCCATATTGTTGATGAAAGCTGCATCTACAATGGTTTCCAACTTCACTACTTTAAATCCTTTATCCTCTGCAGGTTTTATAAATGTATGCTGCTGAACCGGATCAGAAGTATAAAGCATAACAAGTTTCCCATCTTTATTTTTTTGTAAAGCTTCAGTCTCTGTGCGGTATTCTTCCAGTGTGTAAAATTTTGATCCGTCAGCGGCTTCAAACAAATTAAATTTGTTTGCTTTATCTAAAAACTTGTCATCAGTGATCATACCATATTTTACAAACAGACCTAGACTCTCCCATTTATCTTCAAAGGATTTCCTGTCTTCCCGGAAAAGTTCATCAAGTTTATCGGCAACTTTCTTTGTGATGTACGCTCCTATTTTCTTTACATTAGGATCGCCTTGTAAATAGCTGCGGCTAACATTTAAAGGAATATCGGGGCTATCAATTATACCATGGAGCAACATTAAAAATTCGGGAACAATATCTTTTACCTCATCCGTTACAAATACCTGGTTGCTGTATAACTGAATTTTATCTTTTTGTATTTCAAAACTTTTTTTCACCTTAGGGAAATACAAAATGCCCGTAAGATTAAAAGGATAATCCACATTCAGATGTATCCAAAAAAGTGGTGGCTCCCCATAAGGGTATAATTCACGGTAGAAATCTTTATAATCCTCGGGCGTAAGGTCTGCAGGTTTCTTAATCCATGCCGGGTTAGGATTATTAATGGGTTGTGGTACTTTTTCTTTTTCACCTTCTTTTTTCTCAGTAACATTTTCTTCTTCATCATTATCGAAAAAGATAGGTACCGGTAAAAAGCGGCAAAACTTTTCAAGCATTTGCTTTAATCGTGATGGCTCTAAAAATTCTTTGCTTTCTTCATTGATGTACATCACGATGTCTGTACCACGGCCCGCTTTTTCAGTTTCTTCTAAAGTGTATTCGGGGCTTCCATCACATTCCCATCTTACAGCAGGCGCATCTTCCATATAACTTTTGGAAATGATCTCTACTTTATCACTCACCATAAAAGAAGAATAAAAACCGAGACCAAAATGACCTATGATGTTGGCCTCATTTTTTCCTTTATACTTTTCAAGAAATTCTTCCGCGCCGCTGAATGCCACCTGGTTAATATATTTATCAACTTCTTCAGCCGTCATCCCCACCCCCTTGTCAGAGATCGTAAGCGTCTTTTTTTCTTTATCAATTTTTACATGAATGTCAGTATTTCCGATATCACCCTTTACTTCTCCTAAAGAAGAAAGCGTTTTTAATTTCTGGGTGGCGTCTACCGCATTGCTCACCAGCTCACGAATGAATATTTCATGATCGCTGTAGAGGAACTTTTTTATTATCGGGAAGATATTCTCTGTCTGTACCCTAATATTTCCTGTTGGCATATTTGTTTTTTTGCAAAAGCGTTCAAAGAAAATGCCAGTTGATTTTAACTGACAGGATGGCTGTGTGCTTTAATTAGGAATTATGAATTATAAATTTTTAAAAAAAATGAGTATTTTGTTTAGAGGCCAAAGCAGTGCAAATCTGGTAGAGCTTTTATGGAAAGCCTTAATGGTTTATTTCCTACGCTCCAAAAAATAAAAGGTTGTCCTTACTCATAAAAGCCCGGCTGCAAACTCTCCTGGTTATTAACTTTTTACCTTTTCATGGCATATCAATTGAAATAAATTTATCTTTAAGCAAACCAAATTTTATTTTATGCAACTAAAACCCCTACCCGCCGAAAATACAGAGCCGAAACACAGGCCACATCCCGACAATATGCATGTGGGCCCACGCAGTGAAGATGAAAAAAAAGTTAACAGGAATGACAAAGAAAATGAAGATGCTGAATCGCTCATCCGTCCCAAAGATTTTGATCTTCCGAAAGAAAATATAGAAGATGAAAATATGGATGATGAAATTGATAAAATCGAAGAGGCCAACAGGCCGGGTTAGAAGCCTTTAGCGTCGCTTATCTTAGTACTTTTCTTTATAACATAATTGCATAAACGCTTTTCTCTTACCCTGCATGTTCCACAGTTTTAAATTTTGTGGATAAGATTTCTATTTCCCGCATTGTTTTTCCATATATTGCAGATGAAAACAATCCGCCTCCCTACGCAAAACTTACACCCTCTGTAAGCAGCTAGCCTGTAAGTTTATACAAGCA
>JBDTXP010000107.1:0-7490 GCA_040006135.1 Ginsengibacter sp.
ATTAATTGGCTTGCTGTATTAGCAGCCGCGGTAGCTTATTTTATGTTAGGTGCAATCTGGTACACCACATTATTTGGCAAACAGTGGCGCAGATATAATGCCGCAGTTATGGCTGCTCCTGACGCAAAAAAAGGCGCAGGTGGAATTATGGTTCTTTCTTTTATTCTAATGGCTGTGTGTTCATTTGGCCTGGCGCTTATTGCTACACGGTTATTCCTTACCGGATGGATGGTGGGGTTAAAATTAGGGTTAGTAACAGGAATATTTTTTGCAGCTACAGCAGTGCATATTTCTTACTTGTACGAGAAAAGGCCTTTGGGATTGCACCTGATAAATGGCTTGTACAATGTAGCTGGTAATATAATTGCAGCTATAATTATTTGCAGCTGGCGATAATCTTTATGCTTTTACTTTAGTGATCTTTAAAACATTTGTTGGCAAATGCTGGGCCACAGGTGTGCTTCCTGTGTTCACCACAATGTCACCTGTTTTAAGAAATCCGCGTGATCGAAGAATTCCAATTTGGTCAAAAAATATATCATCCAGACTTTCTTCTTCATCATAAAAAAAAGCGCGAACACCCCAACTTAGGCTCAGCTGATTTATAAGGCTTCTTTCTTTGCTAAAAATATACAAGAGTGATTTGGGCCGATAGCTGCTTAACATAAACCCAGTATAACCGCTTGCCGTCATTCCAATAAGTGCATCTGCTTTTACATCGGCAGCAAGTTTACATGCTGTGTAACAAATAGCATCGCTCAAGAATGAAGGGGAGTGAGGTTGGGGTGTCAAAATATCGTCGCGATTATAATCGTAAGACACTTTCTCAACTTCAGTAATTATTTTACACATTGTTTCTATCACCAAAGTGGGATACTTTCCGGTTGCTGTTTCGCCACTTAACATTAGCGCATCCGCGCCTTCAAGTACTGCATTGGCAACATCCGATATTTCACTTCTATTAGGCTTTATACGTTCCATCATGCTTTCCATCATTTGCGTAGCAACAATTACAGGTTTAGCACGGTGCATACATTTTCGAATGATTTCTTTTTGAATCAGCGGTACTTTTTCCACAGGCAATTCTACTCCAAGGTCACCTCTAGCGATCATTATTGCATCGCTTTCTATAATGATATCCCTAATATTAGTAACTGCTTCCGGTTTTTCAATTTTTGCAATCACTTTTGATTTGCAATTATTTTTTTTCAGGATCTTTTTTAGCCCCTGGATATCTTTTACTTCACGAACGAACGAAAGTGCGATCCATTCCACATCCTGAGTCATAATAAACTCAAGATCGGCGAGATCTTTTTTCGTAAGAGCTGGAAGTGAAATTTTTGTGTCCGGCAAGTTCAATCCTTTCTTTGAGGATAATATGCCGCCCATTATCACTTCTACTTCAACATTATTATTGGGTAACACTGCGGTTACTTTTACTTCAAGTTTGCCGTCATCAATCATGATAATGTTACCTGGAACCACATCATTATGAAGACCGGTATAACTAACATAAATTTTTTCTTTAGTGCCAATACATTTTTCATTCGTGAAAATGAGTTTATCGCCAGGGTTTATCTGCAGTGCATTATTTTCTATTTCGCCAACCCTTAATTTGGGCCCTTGCAAATCGGCAAGTATCGCAATGTTATAAGGAAGTGTCTCGTTAATCTTGTGAATCAGATTAATAACTTTTAATTTATCAGCATGATCACCATGAGAGAAATTTAGTCTGAACACATTTACTCCTGCTGCAACCAGGGCTACAAGTGCTTCATAATTATCACAGGCGGGTCCAACTGTTGCAACAATTTTTGTACGTTTCATTGAATGGGTTACGCCAGCTTTGCGATCCATTTCTCCATGAAGATATTTGGTAATATTTTTAGACATTTCTGATTATTAATTTTTGAAAAGTTTTTTCAGGTTGATAAAATCCTAACGATTTTCATCCACTCTTCATTGATATTTTGTTTTCTTTTTATTGCTTGACCAATGGGTATGTAATGCATTTTGTTATTAACGATTCCTACAAATACATTGTAACGTTTTTCAATAAGACATTCAACTGCTGCATAGCCCATCCTGCTTGCTATCAGCCTGTCCAGGCAAGTGGGTGATCCACCCCGCTGTATATGACCTAATATGCAGATTCTTACTTCCTGACCGGGCATTCTTTCCATGATAATCTTGGATAACTCAGTTGCGCCAAATTGCTCTCCTTCCGCTACCACGATAATGTTTACCAACTTCTGTCGTCCTCGTTTTTCCTGTAAAGTCTTAATCAGGTCATCTATATCTGTTTTTCTTTCGGGCACTAAAATATTTTCAGCTCCTGTAGCAATTCCGCTATGTAATGCTATAAATCCTGAGTCACGCCCCATTACTTCTATAATGAAAAGGCGATCATGCGCGTCGGCTGTATCACGCACCTTATCAATTGCTTCTACCGCAGTGTTTACAGCAGTATCAAAACCAATTGTAAAGTCTGTTCCTGCAATATCTTTATCGATTGTTCCGGGCAATCCAATACAAGGAATGTCAAATTCTTCGCTAAAAGTTTTCGCTCCTCTAAATGATCCATCTCCGCCAATTATTACCAGACCATTGATGCCCAGTTTAGTTAGATTTTTAAAAGCTTTTTTTCTGCCTTCCGGCGTAAGAAACTCTTTGCTTCTCGCTGATTTTAAAATCGTCCCACCTCTTTGTATAATATTGGCGACGCTTTTGCTTTCCATTTTCATTATGTCACCATCTATCAAACCCGAATAGCCACGCATAATACCATAGACCTCAAGGTTATTGTAAATGCCTGTTCGTACAACGGCGCGTATAGCGGCATTCATGCCGGGTGAATCTCCTCCTGAAGTAAGAACACCTATTTTAGTTACTTTCTTGTCCAATTTTTAAACTGATATTTCTCAACAATAATCTTCTTAATGAATGTGTCAAAAATACACGATTTACTATTAAGTATTTGCAATTGATTTATATATGGAGCCGGAATTCCTTTACAACTTGATTTGCTAATTACTAAGTTTGTAAAGAATGAAGGAAGAAATACCGGAAATACGCACTATAAATATATGCCGCTATGTGACTCCGCTGCGCGAAGGTGGCTCATTGCCTGCTATAACTGAAGGAGATGACGGCTTTTTGTATGTTTTAAAATTCAGAGGTGCAGGCCAGGGGGTAAAAAGTTTGATTGCAGAATTAATTGTCGGAGGTATTGCAAAGATTGCCGGCCTAAAAATTCCTGAAATTGTTTTCGGAAATTTAGATGAGGCATTTGGTCGAACTGAGCCGGATGAAGAAATTCAGGATCTGTTAAAATCAAGTACAGGCCTAAATCTTGGATTACATTATTTATCTGGTTCGGTAACTTTTGATGCAGCAGCGAACATAATTGATCCGTTTACCGCTTCTAAAATTGTGTGGTTGGATAGTTTTATTAAAAACGTAGACCGGACAGTGAAAAATACTAATATGCTTTGGTGGAATAAAGAATTGTGGTTAATAGATCATGGTGCAGCCTTATATTTTCACCACTCATGGAACGAATGGGAAAAGCAGGCAACAAGTCCATTCACACATGTTAAAGATCATGTGCTACTTCCCCAGGCTTCTCAATTGGATGAGGCAGATAAATATTTTCATTCAATATTAAATGAAAATATTTTTGCGGGTATTGTGCAAAGCATTCCGGATAATTGGCTTTTGATTGATGCGCCATTTACTAATATAGAGGAGCATCGGCATGCTTATAGATCATACTTAAATGAGCGTTTTTTTCATTCTGATAAATTTGTAACAGAAGCAAAGCATGCAAGAGAAAAAATTATTTGAATATGCGGTAATTAGAATAATGCCACGTGTAGAACGCGGTGAATTTATTAATGTGGGTGTAATAGTTTATTGCGCTTCGCAAAAATATTTGCAGTTAAAATATGAAGTTCAAGGCAATAAGATAATCAGTCTTTGTTCAGATTGTGATTTGGGTGAAATAAAATTATACCTCGACCTTTTTCAACGAATTTGTCAGGGGGATAAAACTGCGGGTCCTATTGCCGGTTTACCTCCTGCTGAAAGATTCAGATGGCTGACTTCTACCCGAAGTACAGTAGTTCAGACCTCCCAGGTGCATCCTGGTCTTTGTAAAGAACCGGAGGAGATGCTCATAGACCTTTTTAAAAAACTGGTGAGTTAAACACTACAAAAAATAGCTTTGTTTAACTTTTACTTTGCCAAAAGCTTTTAATGCTTTCAGTCATCTCTAAATTATTACCAAATTTTGGATCCGGAACGGGTTCAGAGGCTTTAAGTGATATCGGTATATGGCCGGACCAGACCTCCTGCAAAATATCTTCATCACCTTTAGGACCTCCTTCCCGGATTTTAGCCGAGGCACGTTCTATGGTAAACTTAACAACCATTGTCGCTTTTAATTGACTCTCAGAACCAACGGTTACTTCGTCCCACCTTCCCTTTATTATATTTTCAGTTATGATTTTCAATCCCTTCATTCTATCGTCATGTTCTGATAATAATACAGCTTTGCCAAATAAAACCACGGACCTGTAATTTGCAGATGTGTCAAATAATGATCTTGCTAAAACAATGCCGTCCAGGTGGGTTACTCCAACACAAATAGAATCGCAATTGATTATCTGGTTAAGCATAAAATTTTTAGTAGAGCCATGTAAATAAAGTGTGTCATCCTTTCTTCCGTAGGCTGTTGGTATCATCATTGTTTGACCGTTATGTTGAAAGGCAACATGACATAAAAAACCAGCATCCAAAATATTGTAAATTGATTGCTCATCATTTGCAGCCCGTGGTGCTCCTCTTACTATTTTATTAAATTCCATAATGTATCAGTAATTATTTTAATTGCCACTCAAAAAGTTTTTGAATAAAAATCAACATAAACATAATAATTAAATAATTATTTCTATGAATAACCACTTTGGCAGGATATATAGCATTTTTCAATTTGTCGTGGAATTCTTGTAAATATTTATCCAAGGATTTAATTTGCTTTACCGTTATTTATACGTTGTAAAATGTAATTGGTGCTTTATCGCCGAAAAGAGCAGTTTTTTTATGCATTTTTACATAAGTATGAAAAGATGGCTATTGCATATTGCTTTCTGGTTAGTTTATTTGTTTCAAAATGTATTGCTCATTTTTCTTTTAAATACTACCCGGCTTCAACTACCTTTCAGCAGAAACCTGCTACTTTCTACAGAGCATAGTTTGATACTATTACTGCCCAAATTATTATTTACCTACTTTATATTATCTGTCGCTCTCAAAAGAATCATCAATGGTGGTTTTCGGGAGAGATGGACTCTTTATTCTGCGCTTTCCCTTTTAATTGCTGTATTTCTTTATAGAGGGTTGTTAGTTTTTTTTATCGATCCTGTAATCTACGGTTGGTCTGGAAATAATAATCCATTCTTTTATGCTTTAGGATTTCCTGTTGCATTAATGGATATCGGGTTTGTTTCGGGAGTTGCTATAACCATAAAACAAATAAAGCAGCAATTAACCAGGACTAAAGATGAACAACTTTTAAAGACAGAGAAATTACAAACTGAATTAAAATATCTTCGACACCAAACCAACCCACATTTTTTATTTAATACCTTAAATAATATTTATGCATTAGCAAGAAAAAAATCAGACAATACTGCAGATGCCGTTATGAGGTTGTCCAAATTATTACGTTTTATGCTATATGAAGCAGCAAAACCACACATAACAATCTTTGATGAAATTAAGATTATAGAAGACTATATTGATTTAGAAAAGATAAGATATAATGAAAGGCTAACTGTGAGCTTCGTAAAAAATGTTGATAATGAACAGGAATTAATTTCTCCTTTGCTATTACTACCTTTTGTAGAAAATGCTTTTAAACATGGTGCCAGCGAAAGCAGGTTTTTATCATATATTCATATTGAATTAGAGTTGCAGGATGGTTTGCTGAAATTTTCTATAAAAAATTCAAAAGAGAGAAGTAATACCGAAGATTTATCGGCAAAAATTGGATTAAGTAATGTAAAAAGGCAATTAGAGTTGCTTTATCGGGAATATGATATGCAGGTTATGAATGAGGATTCACTTTTTCTAATCACACTAACAATTAATCTTAAAAGCCATGCAAAATATGACTTGCCTGATAGTAGAAGATGAGCCTCTTGCAGCTGAAGTGCTTGAAGATTATATAAATCAAATTCCATTTTTGCATTTAGTGAAGAAATGTGAGGATGCTATTTTCGCCCTGGAAATCTTGCAAAAGGAGAAAATTGATCTTATATTTTTAGACATTCACTTACCTAAATTAAAAGGATTGGACTTTATAAAAACCCTGGAAAATTCTCCAAAAATAATCATCACATCGGCCTACCAGGATTATGCGTTGCAGGGGTATGAATTAAATGTGATAGATTATTTAATTAAGCCAATCGAATTTGATCGTTTTGTTACTGCGGTAAATAAAGCTCATCAAAAAAATGACCATTTCCAATCAGTCATTAATCGCGAGATAGCTGATCGGCAATTCTTGTTTTTTAATGTTGGGAAGAAAAAAATAAAAATATTTCTTGATGAGATCCTTTATATAGAAAGTTTGAAAGAATACATTAAAATAGTTTCTAAGGAGAAATCGATTCTTACTAAATTTCAATTAGGACAAATAGAAGAACTTCTTAGAAACAGTAATTTTCTTCGTGTCCATCGCTCTTTTATCATAGCAAAAAATAAAGTTGATGCATATACTGCGTCGGACATTGAGATTAATGGATTTTTAATTCCAGTGGGCAGAAGTTATAAAGAACATGTATATGCTGAATTTGAAAAATAGGAAATATAGAATTTGACCAGGGCTGTTATCTGTAGGGAAATAGATGTAGTTCATAGACTTTATTGAAACAAATTCAAATTAGTATAGATTTTTAATTGTAATAAAATGTTGATAGTAATTTCGATTCTTTTTTAATTAAAAAATTTTTTCAAAGCAATGAAAAATAAATTCATAATATTCCTGTGTTTGTTTTCTTTTTTCCTCAGATCAGAGGTAGTATCCGGACAAAGTAAAGTGAAAGGTCAGACCATCGAACGGCCTTTTGTATTGGGCGTAATTGATGAAATTTCATCAGTAGTTCTTTCAGAAAAAAGAATTTTGAATATTTATTTGCCTGAAGGTTATAATAAAAATGACACAATAAAATACCCGGTTGTTTATTTACTTGACGGTTCGGCTGATGAAGACTTTATCCATATAGTAGGCCTTTATCAATTTAATAGTTTTCCATGGATCGATAGAGTGCCGAAATCCATCATCGTCGGAATTGCCACCGTTGATAGGAGGCGGGATTTTACTTATCCAACAACAATTGAAAAGGATAAAAGTAAATATCCAACTACAGGCGGCTCCGCCAAATTCATTTCTTTTTTAGAAAACGAATTACAACCATTTATTGAAA
>JBDTXP010000108.1:0-7455 GCA_040006135.1 Ginsengibacter sp.
CCTATTAAAGGATAAATCTTTTCATCGCGGGTGCTATCCAGATAATGGTGATATTTCTCAGCAATAAGTGCATCTTTTTCTTCGCCGGTAACTCCGGGATGAGCAAGCCTTACATTCTTTACGGCTTTGTCATGCATTTTACTTTCATGACTGTTCACTACCCAGGTAAAAGATAGCTGATAAACAGAGATCAAGATGAGTGTGATGGCAAAGAACCAAACCAACCCTTTCAATTTCATAACTTAAATTTTTTAAAGTTGGCAAAGATAGGGTTTTGAAGTCAAAATTATATGAGGCACAATTTGTGAAATGAAGTTTGAATCAGTATTAAAAAATATAACTGATTTGTTGCTTGCCATTTATTAACAGGTCTGAATATTTTTTCCCCAAGTATTATTTTTTAAAACCATTTGGCGCTCTCTGCCATAGGAATATTTCCCGGCATGAGTTCCGGCTTTCCATTTTTATCTTTTGCCACGGCGCTTTAAAGCCACACCAGCAAAAGGATAACCATTACAATCCGGCAGCGCCTCAGCATTACTATTGATAGTTGCTAAGTGTTTTGACAATAAAATTTATTACGGGAATTTTTTACGGATTTTTCTTAAGTAAAAATTAATACAATTGTCGAATAATGGATTGATGGAATAGAATTCCCTAAAAAACAAAAACCCTATTTTTGCGCCAACTTTTTAATAAAATTGTATGGCACTTTCTACATTGCTGGATCGCTTCAGTGAGCCGGAGACACTTAAAATGGCTAAGCTCGGTCGGGAACTAAAAGCAAAAGGGTTTGATATTATAGATTTGAGTTTGGGCGAGCCGGATTTTAATACACCACTTCATATAAAAGAAGCAGGCAAAAGAGCGATAGATGAAAACTACAGTCATTACACTCCTGTGGCTGGTTTCATGGAGCTGCGCGAGGCTATATGCGCCAAATTAAAAAGAGACAATGGACTTGACTACCAGCCTCAGCAAATTGTGGTGAGTACCGGTGCCAAACAATGCATCGCTAATGCTATGCTTGCATTATTGGATAAAGATGATGAAATAATTATACCCACACCTTACTGGGTTTCCTATTCGGAAATCGCACGGCTCGCAGGAGGAAAAGTAATTTTTCTAAATGGGACTGCTGAAAATGGATTTAAAATAACTCAAGAACAATTAGAGAATTCTATTACCGACCGCACGAGGCTTTTCATTTTTTCTTCTCCCTGCAATCCTACAGGAGCTGTCTATTCAAAAGAAGAATTAAAATCACTTGCAAGCGTATTTGAAAAGCATCCTGATGTTTATATAATCAGTGATGAAATATATGAATACATCAATTTTGAAAAAAATAAAAATGAAAAGAGAGAAAGCCTTGCGCAATTTGATTCAATAAAAAATAGAGTTGTAATCGTGAATGGAATGAGTAAGAGTTTTGCAATGACGGGCTGGCGCGTAGGTTATTCAGCTTCAAATTTGGAAATAGCAAAAGCGTGCGAAAAGATCCAGGGGCAATTTACCAGCGGCACTAATGCTATCGCGCAACGTGCATCTATTACAGCCTTGAAAGAATCCTTTGAGCCAACATATGAAATGGTGCAACAATTTGAAGCAAGAAAAAAACGAGTATTTGAATTGCTGAAAGATTTCCCAAATCTAAAAACTATCCAACCTGCAGGAGCATTTTATATTTTTCCGGAAGTGAAATATTATTTTGGGAAAAAGCATGGAGATAGCATCATTAAAGATTCAAATGACCTGTGCATGTATCTATTGAATGAATGCCATGTTAGTACAGTTGCAGGCGCGTCCTTTGGTGCTCCTGATCATATACGGATTTCTTTCGCTAATAGTCTTCCGAATATTGAAGAAGGTTTTAATCGTTTAAAAAAAGGATTGGATCAACTTAAATAAATTCAGAAAGTTTCATTAATAATTTCCCGGTTTATTACAACCATTACTTTTGAGGGTATTTCAAAAACTTTTCTTCAATGGAAAACAGGCTTGATTCCACTCAAATATTTGAGTCAGAAAGATTGCTTCTTCGCCCACTGACTTTATCTGATGCCGACCTCGTGTTTGATTTAAGAAGTAATGACGAGGTTAATAAATATATTGATCGCGTTAAGTGTGCCTCAAAAGAACAGGCAATTGAATTTATAGAAAAAGTAATTACACCTGGCAATGATGTTCTTTATCGCGCAATAATATCGAAAAAACTGAAAAAGTTAGTTGGTGGCATTTGTCTGCTTCGACCGGAATATGGGAATAATCTATGTGAAATTGGCTATGAACTTTTACCGGAGTACCAGGGCCAGGGAATAATGCAGGAATCTGCGAAAATATTTTTGAATTTTGCATTGAATAAATTAAAGTTTGATTCCATTGTAGCATATATCAATCCGATGAACATTCGATCTGCTACCCTTGCGATGAAACTTGGATTTAAAAAAATAAAAAATGTGCAGATTAAGGAAATGAATTTTGATCAGTATTCCTGCCAAAATAAAGATGTGAAATAAAAAAATGGACTTACCAATAGTAAGCCCACAATTAATAATATATATCGACTAAATTATTGTCCTAATAATTTATACATCTCTTCCAATTTAGGCGAAAGGATAATATCTGTTCTGCGATTTTTTGCTCTTCCATCAGCAGTGGCATTAGAAGCAACCGGGTTGTAATAACTATGACCCGACGAAATGACTCTTCTTGGATCTACTTTATAATTATTTACCAAAACACGCACAATTGAGTTAGCTCTTGCTGTACTAAGATCCCAGTTATCCTGGTATTTACCCCTAATAGGGATACTGTCTGTGTGCCCTTCAATATCAACAGAAACATCATTGTTTAAATTAAGCACTGCGGCCAGTTTGGAAAGTGCATCAACACCTTTAGAATTTACAACTGCGCTTCCTGAAGGAAATAGAAGATTTTCAGATAGACTCACATATACTTTTCCGTCTTTCTGATAAATGCTAAGATCATTGCTGTTAAAGCCTTTCAAAGCTTCTGTCATTTTGTTCTTTAATTGTTCAGAAGCTGCTTTTTGTTGCGCTAATAAATTTTGGAGCTGTTGTAATCTTTGTTGCTGTGCCCGTAGATCTTTCTGACTTTGTGTGAGCTGATCCTGCTGCTCTGATGATTGTTGACCCAATGCAGTATTTTGGTTACTGAGGCCTGTAATTTTTTTATTGAGCGACTCAATATTGCTTTCTGCTGTTGCTATCTGGTTTTCCAGTGTGGCAATTTTACTTTGCATTCGAGTACTGTCCGCTCTTAAAGAAGCTACTGTATTTTCAGATTGGGTAAGATACCGTTTGGCAACACATCCGGGAATGATCAGAATGGCAGCCATTACAATTAAAATGTTTTTCATAATTAAATTTTTCACATGTACTTTAAATAATTGTGCCAGAATAACACAGCGGAAAATCAAGCCAGTAGTTTAAGGTTTGGGGATAATTTTCAATATTTGGGCAATTATCCCCGGAAAAAGGTACTTAGATTAAAACTTTAAAAAAGCGTTTTATCTCTTAAGTTAAGTTTAAAATATAAGAGGTTTTATCAAATTTAGATTGCCGAAACCCCATTCTTTTTAAAAAATGCAAGTGATTTTTATTGGCAACACTTTCATAAACAAGTTTCTTTACTCCTTTTGAGATCAAAAATTTTCGATCTTTTTTGAAAATAAATGTACCTACTTTATAATCCCTGTATTTGGGTACAGTATAATTTAACCTTATTATAGCCGTGCCATTCTGTTGCAATTGCGCAATAAATATATTCGCAATGACTAAATCACGAAGTACCACAAAATTTATTTGCTCTTCTTTAATTTCATGTTTGAATTCAGGAAAATATTCATGAATATCCTTACTATAAAATGAAAGAAATTTTTTCACCAGCCTTTCTGATCCCTGAAACTCAATGAGCTCAAAATCTTCATGGCTGTTATAAATTTTAAATAAATAGAAAATATTTATGGCTAATAGAAATGCATTGGTGATGATAATGGGAAAAGCATTTATGAAAATGCCGTAAATAATAAAGAACAGGCAGCCACCTGCATTTATCCATCTGAATTTTAAATCATTATTTACAATAAGTGAGATGGCCAATAAAACAGAAGCCACGTAGCCAATTATCTCAATTAATATCAAATACATTTATTTTTTTTTGAAAAGTAATTTTAAAAGTTTTGCAAAAGTAAATACTGTAAAAGTTATTTAGAAGTAAATCAGAATCTCCGGCTTAAAAAAGCCTGGATTATTAAAAAAAGCTAAAATGAAATATGTTTTTTAAATATTGATCATGAAAGTTAAGCTGCCATTTGAGTTTGACTGATCGGGTCTATTGACTTACTTTTGCAGCTCAAATACTTACAAATTATATCCTAAAATTTCCTGACAATGAGCGCAGATAACGATAATAAAAAAAAATTATTGACTACAACTACGGGAACACCGGTACCTGATAATCAAAATATTCAAACTGCCGGAGTGCGTGGTCCTGCCCTATTACAGGATTTTTGGTTCCTGGAAAAAATGGCCCACTTTGATCGTGAGGTTATCCCTGAAAGAAGAATGCACGCAAAAGGGTCCGGTGCATTTGGCACTTTTACCGTTACGGATGATATAAGCAAATACAGTATGGCGGACATTTTTTCTTCTGTAGGAAAAAAGACTCCAATGTTTGCCCGCTTTAGTACGGTTGCCGGGGAGCGCGGAGCTGCTGATGCAGAAAGAGATATTCGCGGTTTTGCTTTTAAATTTTATACGCAACAAGGAAATTGGGACATGGTAGGTAACAATACTCCTGTATTTTTTTTCCGTGATCCAATGAAATTTCCTGACCTTAATCACGCGGTGAAGCGCGATCCTAAAACTAATTTACGCAGTGCAAATAATAACTGGGATTTCTGGACGCTTTTACCCGAAGCACTTCACCAGGTAACCATAGTGATGAGTGACAGGGGAATACCAAAATCTTACAGATTTATGCATGGCTTTGGTAGTCATACATTTAGCTTAATTAATAAGGAAAATGTGCGTCATTGGGTGAAATTTCATTTTCGCACCCAGCAAGGAATAGAGAATCTCTCAAATGAAGAAGCAATTGCCTTAATAGGAAAAGATAGGGAAACACATCAAAGAGATCTTTTTGAAGCAATCAAAGAAGGTAATTTTCCTAAATGGAAAATGTACATACAGGTAATGACCGAAGACCAAGCTAGCAAACATCCTCAGAATCCCTTTGACCTGACTAAAGTATGGAAACATGGTGACTACCCTTTAATTCCAGTAGGTGAAATAGAGCTCAATCGTAATCCCGAGAATTACTTTGCAGAGGTAGAGCAGGCGGCGTTTAATCCCGCTAATATTGTTCCCGGCATCGGCTTCTCTCCTGACAGGATGTTGCAGGGAAGATTGTTTTCATACGGTGATGCACAACGCTATCGTCTTGGTGTTAACCATTCCCAGATTCCTGTAAATGCACCTCAATGTCCTTATCATGCGTTTCATCGCGATGGTGCTATGCGGGTAGATGGAAATTATGGCGCTACAAAACATTATGAGCCCAACAGCTACGGTGAATGGCAAGAGCAACCTCAATATAAAGAGCCACCTCTGGCCTTGCATGGCGATGCTTATGCTTACGATCACCGCGCGGATGATGATGACTATTTTTCTCAACCCGGAGATCTCTTTCGCCTGTTGACTGATGAAAAGAAAAAATTATTATTTGCTAACACTGCAGCAGAAGTTGGCCAGGCAGAAAAATTTATACAAGTCCGTCATATCAGGAATTGTTACAAAGCGGATCCGGCATATGGGTCAGGCGTAGCAATGGCTCTGGGCCTTACAATGGATGAGGTAGATAATTTTGATAAAGAATCAGATTCAAAATCTAAATAACAAAAAAGTAAAAAGTAATCGTTTTTTAAATTTAGGATAAGAATGAGAGATGGTTTTTGTTAGGCCTTGTGTCTCACATCTTGTTACTTATTTCTAAATTCTTTTAAAATTACATTTTTAATCTTTTACCTTTTTAATTTTCACATTTCACTTTTTATCTAATGAATAAAATTGCCATAATCGGCGGGGGTAATCTTGGTTCCGCTATTGCTAATGGTTTGATCAAGTCCCAATATTTGGCTCCCGAAAATATTTCCATTACCAGGCGTAATCTTTTACCATTACAGCAACTTAAATCACTAGGAGTACAAGTAACTTCCGATAACCAAGGTGCGATTGATAATGCTGATATTGTCATTCTTGCTGTAAAGCCATATCAAATCAAAGAGATTTTATCTGCAATTACTTTTAAAAATAACCAGGTTGTTATAAGTGTAGTAACAGGTGTATGGTTAAAGGACTTACAGGAATGGATAAACGAAAAACCTATTCTCTTTCGGGCAATGCCTAATACAGCAATAGGCATTCAACAAAGCATGACGTGTATTTGTAGTGTTCCCGGAAATGTTAAACACTTAGATGTTGTTGATGAAATTTTTTCAAGGCTGGGAAGAGTTATTTTTATTGAAGAAACCCTTATGGATGCCGCAACTGTTTTAGGTGCGTGTGGTACTGCTTTCGCTATGCGATATATCCGCGCAAGTATTCAAGGTGGTATTCAAATAGGATTTAGCGCTGCGCAAGCCAGTTTTATTGTAGCGCAAACAGTACTTGGTGCAGCAGATCTCCTGCTAACCAATAAGAATCATCCTGAGTTTGAGATAGATAAAGTAACGACACCGAAAGGCTGTACCATAGCAGGTTTGAACGAGCTTGAACACAAGGGTTTTAGTTCAGCTTTGATAAAAGGCCTTGTAACCAGTTATGAAAAAATCATAAAGTAGCACCAACATACAATTAATCCTTTGACAAGTTTACCGAATAATCGGGACAGACATGGCTGAGCAAAAAAAAGCCCGACCTAATAAATAGTCCGGGCCTTCGTTCTTCAATCAATGATTTATTATAACCTGATCATTTTCTTTACCTCAGTTTTGTCACCTGCAGTAAATTTCAAATAATAATTACCTGGTGTAAGTTGGCTTGTGTTAAATCTTATTTCGTAAGATCCCTGATCCTTTATTTCATCTGTAAGAACCGCTACCCTACTACCTGAAAGATTGAACACCTGAATTTTTACAGGGACTTTTTCATCTATCTCATACCTGATGATGGTATAATCCTTGAAGGGGTTAGGTGCATTTTGGAAAACCAAAAATGAAGTTCTTAATGATACCGAAACAATATTAGAATATATGAAGCTACCGTTTCCATCATTTATTTTCAGCCTGTAATAATTAATTCCATTGTGTGCAGCAGCATCTTTGAAATTATAATCATTTTGGAGGGCTGAAGTGACAACTACATTACCAATATTTTCCCAGGTATTTCCAGCTTTTCTCTCTACATCAAAGCTGGTTACATTTTTAACCTGCTC
>JBDTXP010000109.1:0-7427 GCA_040006135.1 Ginsengibacter sp.
TATACCCTAAATAATCGCCCTGGAATGCAAAATTACCCATCTTTGTAGGCAATGCAATCACTGCTGAATACATATTAGTGGTGTTCAATAAAAATCTTCTTTCACTATAGGCACCTACAGCTCCTTCTTTTATTTGCGCGAGCGAGGCAGCATTACTGGTAACAGAAAATACATCGACATGCTGAACACTATATGCTCCCATACCAGGATAACTTGCTGCCACCGGGCTTCTGACAGATTGAGCTTGCAACAATACCTGCAAAAACACGAGGCAAACAAATAAGACAATTAGTTTCAAAAGTTATGGTTTGTCTGAAATTTAAATATATCAATTTAAAACAAATGAAATGGTGCATTTAAATTATAATTTAAAAAAGAATCGCGATCATTAATTTTGCCGCATGATTTTAATGGAAGGAAAACCAGCAGCAGCATCAATAAAAAATGAATTAAAAGAAGCAATAGCTGGGCGTTCAAATGAAAATAAAAAGATACCGCATTTAGCTGCTATCCTCGTGGGGAATGATGGCGCCAGCGAAACGTATGTAAATTCAAAAGTAAAAAATTGCCTGGAAGTTGGTATCATTTCTTCACTGTTCAAACATGAAAATAATATTAGTGAAGAAGCCCTTCTGCAACAAATAAAAACGTTGAATGAAAATGATGATATAGACGGAATATTGGTACAACTTCCTTTACCTAAACATATTTCGGAAAAAAAAGTAATCAACACCATTTCTCCCGCAAAAGACGTTGATGGTTTTAATCCTGTAAATATTGGCAATATGGTTTTAGGATTCCCAACATTTATTTCTGCAACTCCTTACGGCATTTTGCTTTTATTGAAACATTACAATATCAACCTGAAAGGAAAGCATGTAGTAATCATTGGTAGAAGTAATATTGTGGGTACACCCTTGAGCATTTTATTAAGTCGCAATAATGAATTTGGCAATGCAACTGTTACACTTACCCATTCTCACACCGCCGATCTTAAGGAAGTTTGCAGTCAGGCTGATGTCTTAATCGCCGCAATAGGGAAACCTCGTTTTATAAAGGCTGACATGATAAAAAGCAATGCAATTATAATTGATGTAGGAATAAACAGAATAAAAGATCATGAGAAAAAAAGTGGCTATTCACTAATAGGAGATGTTGACTTTGAGGATGTGTCTCCTAAATCTTCTTATATATCACCGGTTCCTGGCGGCGTAGGCCTTATGACCATAGCGGCACTCTTAAAAAATACGTTTAAGGCTTGTGTAGATCTTCATCCGTAATTTTGTATAAATGAACAAGGTTATTCAAGATATTACCACCTTGCCTGTAATGGAGCGTTTTTACACCATTCAGGGAGAAGGTTTTCACCAGGGCCGCGCAGCTTATTTTATTCGCCTGGCTGGCTGTGATGTGGGATGTATATGGTGTGATGTAAAGGAAAGCTGGGAAAGTGATAAACATCCTTTGTTGGAAATTGAAGAGTTGATCTATTCCGCGACAACGCATCCTGCAAGATTAGCGGTGATTACCGGTGGTGAACCTTGTATGCATTCGTTGGAGGAACTTACAAATGAACTTCATAGGGAAGGTTTTGAAACAAATCTTGAAACATCAGGCTCCCACCCTATTACAGGCAGTTGGGACTGGGTTTGCTTATCACCAAAAAAATTTAAATCTCCACTGCCGGAAAATTTGCAAAAAGCTAATGAATTAAAAGTTATCATTTTTAATCACTCGGATTTTGCCTGGGCTGAAAACTTTGAAAAAATGGTTAGTGATGATTGTAAATTGTATTTACAGCCTGAGTGGAGCCGGTCAGATAAAATGATGCCTTTAATTGTTGAATATATTATGAACCATCCTCAATGGCAGTTGTCACTCCAGGTTCATAAATTTATTGGCGTTCCATAAAATTATTTTGCCTTCCTTAACATCATAAGCAATTCAGGCAAGTAAATTCGTTTTACTTTTAAAGAAAAAGTCATATGCCCCGAAGCATTCTCTTTCTCATTATAGTTTTCTATGTGCTACCTGTTAAAGCACAATGGTATGATGCGGATAAAGTAGATCATAATGCGATGACCATTTATAACCTCGCAAATAATAAAGCAAGAGCCGGTGAATACCCTATTGCTATTCAAATGATCAACGAAGCGCTGAAAAAAGAACCTCGCTTTGTGGATGCTTATCTTTCGCTTGCAGGTGTATATGGTGATCTTAAAGATTATTCATTAGCAGTTTCCAACTTTGCCAAGGCAATAGAACTGGATTCTGTTTATACAAAATATTATTTGCTGCCTTATTCTATAGACCTCGCCGGTTGTGGGCACTTCAATGAAGCGTTAGACGCAGTAAATAATTTTCTAAATAATCCAACAATAAATGAAAGAAGTAAGAAGGCCGGGGAGTTTAGAAAAAAAACATACGAATTTGCTGTCGCCCTGGCGATGAAAAATGCAGGGATGCAATATGATTTTACTCCAATAAATTTAGGAGACAGCATCAATACTCCCGACAATGAATATTTTCCATCACTAACCGTAGACAGGCAAACGCTTACCCTTACACGAAAAATAAAGGGCAATGAAGATATTTATATAAGTCATTTGAAAAATGGCGGATGGAGCGCCGCTGCTCCCCTAAGTGGCAACATTAATTCCGACAGATTTAATGAGGGTGGACAAAATATTTCACAGGATGGAACATGGATGATATTTACCGGTTGCAATCTGCCAAATGGTTTCGGCAGTTGTGACCTGTATATTTCTTATCTCACCAAAAATGGCTGGAGTGAACCGCAGAATTTAGGGCCTAATGTAAATTCTGAATTTTGGGAATCCACACCATCGCTATCGCCCGATAAAAGAGATCTCTACTTTAGTGGTAATATGCCCGGTGGCTTTGGTGGAAAAGATATTTGGGTATGCCACCGTAATGAAAAGGGAAAGTGGAGTGAACCGGAAAATCTCGGCCCGACCATAAATACCGATGCAGATGAAAGCACACCTTTTATTCATGCAGATAATCAAACCCTTTATTTTAATTCTAACGGATTGCCTGGCTATAGTGAAAAGCCGGATTTATTTATGACCAAAAAATTACAAGGTGGAAAATGGTCAGAACCTATTAATCTTGGTTATCCCATAAACACTATTGATGATGAAGGATCAATGGTAGTAGCGTCTGATGGAAAAACTGCATATTATTCCAGCGACAAAAGTGACACAAAGGGCGGCCTTGATATTTATAGTTTTCAGTTACCGCCTAATCTCCAGGCATTAAAAACTCTGTGGACAAAAGGAAAAGTATATGATTCATTGACACATGAAGGATTGCCATCAACAGTAGTTCTTACTGATATTGCCACAAAAACTATTGTAAGCAAATTACAAACAGATGAAGAAGGAAATTACCTGGTGACATTACCTGTTGGAAAAGATTATGCTTTCAATGTTCAAAGAAAAGGATACCTCTTTTATTCTGAAAATTTCAACATTAGCGCAACCACCAAAGATTCAGTTTTTAAAAGAGATATTCCCCTTCAGCCATTGATCAAGAATGCTGCAATTGTTTTAAATAATATATTTTTTGACACAAAAAAATGGGACCTAAAACCGGAATCATTAGTCGAACTTGAAGATGTAGTTTCCTTATTAAATGAAAATCCAAATTTAAAAATACGCATTACCGGATTTACAGATAATATAGGAAGCGCCAGGGATAATATTACACTGTCAAAGAACCGCGCAATATCCGTAGTGAATTATATTATCAGTAAAGGAATAGGCCGAAGCCGCCTGGAATATAGTGGATTAGGTGTCGCTCAGCCAATAGCCTCAAACGAAACAGAAGAAGGAAGAAGTTTAAACAGGCGAACTGAATTAACTGTAATTAGCAATTAACTGCTATTGATCGAATATAAATTTTTATTTTACACTCTTTGTTATGAGTGAAGACCTTATTTACCAGATTGCACTTACGCAAGTACCTCATATCGGTGATGTACACTCGAAAGCACTCATCAATCATTTCGGCTCAGCGGAAGCAATTTTTAAAGCGTCTAAAAAAGAATTGGATTTTCTAGACGGAATTGGAAGTGTGAGGGCTGCCTCAATAAAAAGTTTCAATAATTTTAGCGAAGCAGAAAAAGAAATTGCTTTTATAGAAAAATTTAAGATTACGCCGCTTTTTATTACATCAGAAGAATATCCCAAAAGACTGCTGAATTGTTATGACAGCCCGGCACTTCTTTTTTATAAAGGCAATGCAGATCTGAATACTTCTAAAGTCATTGCAATTGTTGGAACAAGATCACACGGAGATTATGGAAAATCCATTTGTGAAAAACTAGTGAATGATTTGGTGGATGAAGATGTTTTAATTGTAAGTGGCCTGGCTTACGGCATTGATAGTGTAGCTCATAAAAGCGCCGTAAAAAATAATTTAAAAACCGTTGGCGTGCTCGCACATGGCCTGGATACGGTTTATCCTTCTCAAAATAAAACGCTTGCGCGCGAAATGATTAAGCATGGTGGCTTACTAACAGAATTCAAAAGCAACACCATACCTGATAAACAAAACTTTCCGTCGAGAAACAGAATTGTTGCTGGTATGAGTGATTGCATTGTAGTAATAGAATCAGGTATAAAAGGTGGATCGCTTATCACCGCAGAATTAGGGAATGGCTACAACAAAGATGTATTTGCATTTCCGGGAAGGGTTACAGACCACAAAAGTGAGGGCTGCAATTATTTAATTAAGAATAATAAAGCTGCATTAATTACAAGCGCGAATGACCTTTTAGAACTTATGGGATGGAAAAAAGTTGTGAAACCAAATGCTCGAAAACAACGTGCTTTATTTATTGAGTTAACATCGGAAGAAAAGATTATCACCGGATTATTTGACACGAGTGACTCGATGCATATAGATGAATTGTATTTAAAAAGTAAATTAAGCAGCAGCGCTGTGGCACAGGCTTTATTGATGTTGGAAATGCAGGGAATTATTGCAAGCCTTCCCGGGAAGACTTATAAGATATTAGATTGAAAATGTTTTATTGGTGTATTTCATCCTATGATCAGGAAAATTTAAATGTGTATTAAAAAGAAATTTCTAAATGTTCTTTTTAAAATGGTGCTGATAATTATGGAAACAATCCCAGTAAATTCATTATGGATTATGTAGCTTCTCCATCACCGTTTGTTTAAACAATCTGCCAATTGGAATTTCATTTTTTTCAAGCTGAACTGATACCTGGTTATAGCCGGAAATCTTATTTAAGGAAACAATATAGGAACGATGTACCCGGATAAATTTATGCTCGGACAACAAATTTACTATTGCGCTAATGGGCTGCTTTACTAACAATGGTTTACCATTTGTAAAAAATACTTTCACATAATCTTTCCAGCTTTCAATATAGAGTATATCATTTATAAAAACTTTATGCATAGACCTGTCGGCTTTGAGGTAAACAAATGCATCGGGATTGGGTTGATAAATGTTTTCTTCTGGAGGCGTATTCTGATTAGGGTTTCTTTTCAAACGATCTACAGCTTTTAAAAACCTTTCGAATGAAACAGGCTTCACCAGGTAATCCACTGCATCAAGCTCGAAGCCTTCCACTGCATACTCGCGGTAGGCAGTTACAAATATCACCTTTGGGGGATGTGACAAATTCCTCAGAAATTCTGTTCCTATTATTTTTGGCATTTTGATGTCGAGGAATAATACATCCACTGATTTATGGTGCAACACATCCATAGCTTCTACAGCATTGCTGCAAGAGCCCACAACTTCCAATCCGTTGATTTGTGAAATGTGTGATTGAAGTACTTTTAGTGCTGGTGGTTCATCGTCTATTAATAAACAGCGCAGTTTCATACCGATACTTTTTTCAATGAGTGAATCACTTTCAATGGCACAACAGGCGCAGTTTGGATAGCGCTCAGGTCTATTAGCAGGGATACTACAAAAAACTCTCCTTCGTCATTGATTTTTAAATCGTATTTACCGGGATACAGCAATTCCAATCGCTTTTTCACATTATTGATCCCCACTCCATTTTCTCTAAATGGAATGTATTCATTTTTACTATTGGAAACTTTAAACATTAAAGAATTGCCTTTTCCAATAATATCTACACTCATCCACGGACGGTCGAGTTGCTGGGATGTGCCATGCTTAAAAGCATTTTCTAAAAAAGGTAAGATGAGCAAGGGCGTTATGTATTTATCCCTGATATCGCCTTCGATGTTCACTGAAATGTCAATCTTTTCGCCATACCGCTCTTTTTCCAGGTCAATGTAATTTTTCATTACCTCAAGTTCTTTTTCCAGCATCACTTCATCACCTTTACAATCGTACAACATATAGCTAAGCAAAGATGAAAGTTTTAAGATCATCTGTGGTGTTTTATGTGAATTTTCAAGAGCAAAAGAATATATATTATTTAGCGTATTAAAAAGAAAATGTGGATGTAGTTGTGCCTTCAACAACTGGAGTTGTGCTGTTGTTTTTTCCTGCATTACCGCTGCTAATTCCCGTTGATTCAGCACCCATCTTTTTGTAAAGGATGAGATAGTCAAACATCCCGCGGTGGTGGTCATGCAAAGAAAACTATTCGGATCATAAATGATTTTATACATTAGTGGAAACCCGGCTAATGACTGCGCTGGAAGGAAAATATAAGCCCTGTAAAACGCATTAAAATACCACCCAGCAACTCCCCAGCAAAGGACAAATAGAATAAACTGAAAATATTTCGATTTTAATAACAGCCGTGGCACTACTAAATACACCAATGGATATGTAAAGGCCATAAATGCCGGCAACCATAACAACATCTTGAATGCATTGTGAATGAATGTAGCATCATTAGCCACAGTCCAATAACAAGCCCACACCAGCAAATAAAAGAACCAGTATGTGAAGTGCCTGACAAGCCTGTATTTAGATGAAAAGATAAAATTGTTGGCTGTTGGCTTTACCATAGTTATTAGTTTGATCACACAATTTACCAATTTATGTGCGCTTCAAAATACAAACTGACGAACAGCAAGTAATGTCGATGAACGACTGCAAAAAGGTATTAAAACCATAGAAAGCAAAAAGCAGCTATATGTCATTTAGCTTTCGCGTTTGTCGATATTATTTGGTCAACACTATTCCCAAACATTACCTTAACTATTCAAATCATTTATTCACAATAAAAATCTCAATTATGTACTTTAAACGATTTTCAAACAGGTCAGTCGCCATTTCTATTGTAGCCATTGTTATTTTATTTATGACATCGGGTTTCTTCAACAAAGTAGCAGCACAAAACGGCAATGTAGTATGGACTCAAGTTGTACATATGAATGCTGCACAAGCTGGAAGTACATCGAATTCTATGGGGATAGCCATTTTAAGAGTCACATCAG
>JBDTXP010000110.1:0-7422 GCA_040006135.1 Ginsengibacter sp.
CAAGAGATAGTGCCGGGATCACTTCTGAAAGACCTACTAATCCTATTGCAAAAGGATCATTGGTAAGCAAATATATCCACCAGCCTATAAGTGTTGACATCATTCGCAGGCCCATAATAAATGAAAATCTTCCCAGCAATAAATACCGGTATTCTTTAATTCTTACGGAAGAAAAAGGATCTTGTTTGGTGACCATTCAATAAAAATATTTAGGGCAATACAAGAAAATTTTGACCTTCGTCGTAATCTTTTTCCAGGGCATTCAGGACAGCTTCCACATGTGCATCATTGCCCAGGAAATCTGCATTAGATGCGTCAATAAAAAGTGTTTTCAGTTTATGTTGTTTTATATATTGTGTGTAAGTCTGTTGTAATGAGAATAAATATTCCGGGTCAATTGATTGCTCATAAGATCTATTTCGCTTTTTAATATTTTCTTTTAGTCTTGCAACCGGTGCATGCAGATAAATAAGCAGATCTGGCTGTATTAATTGCGGGTTGATAATCTCAAATAATTTTTGATATAATAAAAATTCCTGCTCAGGCAAATTTACTTTAGCAAAAAGCAGGCACTTTGTGAATAGATAATCAGAAATAGTGAGTTTATAAAACATGTCCTTAGTTTGAAGAAGATCCTTCAACTGTTTATACCTTTCGGCCATAAAGAATAGCTCAAGTGGAAACGCATATTGTTCTTTATTTTCATAAAATTTGGGCAAAAAGGGGTTATCAGCAAACTCCTCTAAAATAAGTCGCGCGTTAAAGTGGCGACTCAATATGGTTGCCAGGGTTGTCTTCCCTGCACCAATGTTTCCTTCAACAGTTATAAAGTTATATTTCATTCAATGTTCTGCAGGTGATAAAACAGTCATTCTTAAAAACGCGAGATTTTTTCAAAAGTAATCACTGCTTTTTAAATCGTTGCAATTATCAAAGCCGGGATATTAAATTTCTTTGATGCGGAACACTTCTAGGGGGTCAACACATTCTTTTAATAAAGTTTTTATTTTTTTTTGGAAAACCGGGTGTATTAGGTCCCCGGCTATTTCATCTAAGGGTACCAGTACAAAACGGCGGTTAATAATTTCTTTGTGAGGTATCTCAAGCGATTTCGTTTTAATCACCGAATCATTAAAAAATAAAATATCAATATCAATAATACGCGCTGCATTTTTAAAAGTTCGTTTTCGGCCCATATCAAGTTCAATTTTTAAAATAGCCGACATTACCTCATTTGTTGAAAGGGACGTTTTAATTTTTAATGCCTGGTTGTAAAAGCTTTTCTGCATAGCATTGCCCCACGGGGCAGTTTCATAAATTGATGATTTTGAAATTACTTGTCCTATTATGTTATTGATTTGTTCCTCGGCAGTCCTCAAATTTTTATTTCTGTCACCTATATTTGAGCCTGTCATAAGAAATACAACATTCATTTTATGCTTTTAATCTTTTATCAATATTTAGCAATTCCGTTCTGACAATTTTAATTTTCTTAAAATCCTTATGGTTAGGATTAAATAAAAGATTGCACTCCTGTACAACAATTGCAGAAGGTACCTGTAGGCAGCAGAATTGGTTTTCTTTTATAAAATCTTCACCAATTCCTTGCGAATATAATAAATCGCTTTGCCATCCTTTTTTGAATTTATTAAGACTAAGCCTGGCAATGGGAACTTCC
Source organism: Ginsengibacter sp. (assembly GCA_040006135.1). GTDB lineage: Bacteria > Bacteroidota > Bacteroidia > Chitinophagales > Chitinophagaceae > Ginsengibacter. The sequence goes on from JBDTXP010000110.1 coordinate 1,679, forward strand.
GGAAGTTCAAGAGTTATCAGTGAATAGGAATCAGGAATTGTAAGTCTGCTCATTCTTGCTAACACCTCTAAAAGTGCGAGAGAAATATATTGAGAAGTATAGAGCATCGGAACACCTATAGGATTCCATCTGCCACCATAAAGTTTTGATCCGGTGCCGGAAATATCTTCAGCATATTTCCCTGTTGCCAGCCTGTAAGTGATCATGCTAATATACCGTGTTCTATTCTTCCTAATTGTGTGAGAAGATGATTGATACCTTCAAAAGTTGCTAAGGAGTAAATGGAAAGCTCTGCTTCCGGCATTGAATGATTTTCCCTCAACCAAAGATTAAACTTTTCAACGCTTCCAAAAACTTCTTTACCACGTGTGATCACTTTATTTATTTGAAGAATTCTATCGGTTGCAGAGAAAGAAAATGAAGTATTGTCTTTTGAATAACGCTGAAGCGTCCTTTCTGAAATATGTAAAATATCTGCCCATTCTTTTTGAGTAAAATCTATTTTGGAACTAACTTTTTTAAACTCATTAAAAGTAAAATCTTTAAGTAATTTGTGAGCAGGCGAACCTATATAACTCATCATCGGCTCATGGGATGATGATGATGTGCCAATTGGCTTTTTATAATTTTTACTTTTCATTACTTTTTATTTAACAGTCATTTGTCATACGAATATACGTCATATGTCCTGATATTTCAAATAATTTCTTCATTTTTTATTTTTTCTCTGATAGTTTTGCCAAACTTAACATTAAGTTTTAATGAAACCTTACAACCAGGTCAGGGCGATGCTTGCTATAACTGTTGCAAGTTTACGCTCAATTTTTAGGAGTCCCTCAGCAGTAGTTTTTGGTTTTGCATTTCCGTTCGTTTTTATTCTGGTGTTTGGGTTTATTGGAAATAACGGTTCTGCGCAACGGTTTAATATTGCATTTAAGAATGGGGCAGATACCACGAATGATTTGTATTTGGCGTTTAAAAATTCTCCGGCAATTCAGGTAGTAAAATTTGCTGATACAAGTAAAATAACCAGGGCTTTTCAAAAGGGGAATTTAGCGGCAATTGTTGATATTCAAAAAAATCCGGAAGGCAATCCGCCTTATATCTTTACTTTAAAATCAACTACATCGAATAATAATCAATGGCCACAATTCAAAGCATTATCAGAAAGCCTTATTAATGAAATAAGTAATGAGCATTACAAGGATCGTCAATCATTTGCCAAACTAGATTTTGATGCGCGTAGAGATATTAGTGAAATAAGGGAATACAAAACCATAGATTTTATCTTACCCGGACAGTTAGGATTTTCACTTTTAGCTTCAGGAGTTTTTGGGGTTGCATTTATGTTTTTTAATCTAAGAATCACTCTTGTTTTAAAACGGTTCTTTGCCACTCCAATCACACGTACATACATCATCCTGGGCGAAATGTTAAGCCGTGTTTTATTCCAGATGCTTACGGCATTTGTAATTATTTTAGCCGGTGATCTGTTATTCGGCTTTACTTTAGTTCATGGTGTGAATACTTTTGTAGACATGCTTATTTTAAGTTTTATTGGCTTAATTGTTTTTATGGGATTTGGTTTTATCGTAAGTGGCATAGCCAAAAACGATAGCACTATTCCGCCACTTGCCAATTTAATCACCTTACCGCAATTTTTAATTGGGGGAACGTTTTTTTCAATAAATGTTTTTCCACCCTGGTTGAGAGGTATTGCTCAGGCCATGCCATTAACACACCTTAATAATGCCTTACGGGAAGTAGCTTTTGAAGGAAGAGGGTTATGGGATGTACGAACTGAAATTGGTATATTATTATTATGGGGGGTGGTCGTATATTTTATTGCGATTAAAGTTTTCAAATGGGAGTAAGCATCCGATTAGTGAAAAGAAATTGTTGCTTATTCTAAAAATTTCAAATTCCTTTTTATGCCTTGAAATTTTGATCGTTTTAAAGGGGATTTTTTAAAAATAATTTTAAAAGATTCTTCTGTCAATTCCTCCCAATCATTTTTGGAGAAATTCAGCACTTCATTTATTGGAGTGAATTCGATTTCATTCGTAGGTTTTGAAAAGCGGTTCCACGGACAAACATCCTGGCAAATATCACAGCCAAACATTTTGTTTTCAAATTTCCCTTTCATTTCACTTGGTATCAGCAAATCTTTTAATTCTATCGTAAAATAAGAGATGCATTTACTTCCATCAATAACTTTGTCCGGTAAGATTGCTTCGGTTGGACAATTATCAATACACCTTGTACAACTTCCACAATAATCTTTAATGAAAGGATTATCTGCTTCCAATTCAAGATCAATTATGAGTGTAGCAATAAAAAAAAATGAACCATTTTGCTTTGTGATAAAGTTACCATTCTTTCCAACCCAACCTAATCCACTTCTAACTGCCCAACTTCTTTCTAAAACCGGCGCACTATCTGTAAAACCACGGCCATGTACTTCCCCAATATTTTCTTTTAATAATTGTAAAAAATTATTCAATTTTTTTTTGATCACTTCATGATAATCATTTCCATAAGCGTATTTCGATATTTGGGGAGCATCAGTTTTTTGTTGTTCTTTTGGAAAATAGTTAAGCAATAATGTAATGACTGATTTGGCGCCCGGAACCAGTTTTGATGGATCTATCCGAAGATCAAAATAATTTTCCATGTAGCTCATAGTTCCATTATAACCTTTACTGAGCCATCTCTCAAGTTTCCTTGCATCCTCATCTAAAGTTTCTGCTTTAGCTATACCACAATAATCGAAGCCCAGAGATAGAGCAGTAGCCTTTACAAATTCAGTATTTTTTGCAGTAGTGTTCATCTATTATTACAAAAATAATCCTTTGATAAATAGTTATTCATTTTATGGTTTAATTGAAAAGCACTTTTTAAATATTTTTGTGTTTGAAATAATTTCCTATGTACCGCTGAATTTTATTTCCTCTTTTTGTATTTCAAAATTGAAACAGGTTGTTTTATAAAATCTGATAATAATGCATAGATATAGCGCCAAACTGCATTTGAGGCAGTCTTTTTACAAAGAAATAGGACATAATTTCCATATCGCGACTTGGATTAATATTTGAGGTATCAGTGTAACATTCATAAAATCAGTTAACATGAATCCAAACAATTTAACGATCAAGTCGCAGGAAATTTTTCAAAAAGCTCAGCAGATTGCCTTCAATGAAAAAAATCCAAATATAGAAACGGAGCATTTACTTAAGGCTCTTCTTTCGGATGATGATAGTCCGGTGGAATTTTTATTGAAAAAAAATAATGTAAACGTAAATTTCGTCGAAGGCAAGATTGATGAAGGTATTCAAAAATTACCCAAAATTACTTCTGGCGAACCCGCTCAAAATATAAGTCGTGATCTGAATAATGTGATGCTAAGGGCATCAGCTTCGCTTAAAACTTTCGGTGATGAATTTGTAAGCGTCGAACATTTATTACTTGCTATTTTGCAAGGAAAAGATAATGCTGAAAAGATCTTAAAGGATGCAGGTCTTACCGAGAAGGATTTGATCGCTGCAATAAAAGATTTAAAAAAAGGTTCAACAGGTAATTCCCAAACTTCCGAAACACAATTCAATGCATTAAACAAATATGCAAAAAACCTAAATGAACTTGCCAGGGCCAATAAGCTCGACCCTGTTATTGGCCGGGATGAAGAAATCCGCCGAACACTTCATATTCTATCAAGAAGAACAAAGAATAATCCGATTCTTGTTGGTGAGCCCGGTGTTGGTAAAACAGCAATTGTAGAAGGCCTGGCTATTAGAATTATTAGTGGAGATGTACCGGAGAATTTAAAGTCAAAAATCATTTTTGCACTTGACATGGGTATGCTAATCGCAGGAGCAAAATATAAGGGTGAATTTGAAGAAAGATTAAAGTCTGTAATAAAAGAAGTCGGGGATAGTAGTGGTGAAATTGTATTGTTTATTGATGAGATCCATACTTTAGTAGGTGCCGGTGGTGGTGATGGCGCAATGGACGCAGCAAATATTTTAAAACCTGCACTTGCACGAGGTGAGTTAAGAGCAATCGGTGCTACAACACTTAATGAATATCAGAAATTTTTTGAAAAAGATAAAGCTTTAGAACGCCGCTTTCAAAAGGTGATGATCGAAGAACCAAATGTTGAAGATGCCATTTCCATTTTGCGTGGATTAAAAGATAGATATGAAACACATCATCATGTAAGAATCAAGGATGAGGCTATAATTGCTGCGGTTAAGTTATCACACAGGTATATCACTGATCGTTATTTGCCTGATAAAGCAATTGACCTGATTGACGAAAGTGCAGCAAAGCTTCGCCTTGAAATGAATTCTATGCCTGACGAATTGGATAAATTGGAGCGCGCAATTCGGCAGCTTGAAATAGAAAGAGAGGCAATAAAGAGAGAAAAGGATGATGTGAAATTAAAAGAATTAAATACCGAAATCTCGAATCTTTCTGTACAGCGAGATACATTTAAAGCCAAGTGGCAACAGGAAAAGCAATTAGTAGAAAAGGTACAGAATTCCAAAGCAGAAATGGAATCGCTAAAAATGGAGGCAGAAAAAGCAGAGCGCGAAGGCGATTATGGACGCGTGGCAGAAATTCGTTATGGAAAATTACAAGAGCAGGAAAAGGCGATTGCGGAGTTCACGATAGAATTAGAAGAGCTGAATGAAAAACGATTATTAAAGGAAGAAGTAGATGCTGAAGATATTGCGGAGAGCGTTGCAAAAGCAACCGGCATTCCGGTAAATAAAATGCTACAGACAGAGAAAGAAAAATTATTGAATCTCGAAGATGAATTGCATAAAAGGGTGGTAGGCCAGGATGAAGCTATAGAGGCAATTGCGGATGCTATACGGCGTAGCAGCGCGGGCTTGCATGACCCTAAAAAGCCTATTGGCTCCTTTATTTTTTTAGGAACAACAGGTGTTGGTAAAACAGAATTAGCCAAAGCCCTAGCGCAATATCTTTTTGATGATGATAGTATGATGACGCGTATCGATATGAGTGAATACCAGGAGAAGCATTCCGTTAGTCGCCTTGTTGGTGCGCCTCCGGGCTATGTTGGTTATGATGAAGGTGGTCAACTAACAGAAGCAGTGAGACGAAAACCTTATAGTGTTATTTTATTGGATGAGATAGAGAAAGCCCATCCGGATGTTTTCAATATCTTATTACAGGTTTTGGACGATGGAAGGCTGACTGATAATAAAGGGCGCGTAGTAAATTTTAAAAACACGATAATTATAATGACAAGTAACATGGGCAGCCAGATCATCCAGGCTAATTTTGAAAATGTTACTGAAGCAAATAAGGAAGAAGTTGTGGAAAACACACGTAGGGAAGTTATAGATTTATTACGTCAGACTATACGGCCGGAATTTCTCAATAGAATTGATGAGGTGATCATGTTCCAGCCGTTGATGCGTGCTGATATCAAAGAAATTATTCGGATACAGTTAAACAGTCTTAAAGAATTACTAGCTGAGAGTGGCGTAAGGCTCGAGTTTACAGATTATGCAATTGACTATCTCGCGGAAAATGGTTTTGACCCGCAATTTGGTGCGCGGCCTTTAAAACGATTGATACAAAAGCAGATAATAAACACACTCAGTAAAAAATTATTAAGTGGAGATATTGACAAAACGCATCCTGTGTTGGTTGATGTGTTTGATGGGACAGTTGTTTTTAGAAATGATGTTGTTCAAAATGAAGTGGTGTAA
>JBDTXP010000111.1:0-7405 GCA_040006135.1 Ginsengibacter sp.
ATTAAATTCCAGGAAGAGGAAAGATCAAGAATTGCGGCCGACCTTCACGATGATGCAGGGCCACTTTTAGCAACGGCAAGGTTATACCTGAACGAAAACCTCATTCACCAGGATACTGCGACTCAATTACAATCACTCTTTAGTGCTAAACAAATAATTGATGATACGATCGTTCTTATTCGGAATATATCTCATAGCCTGTTACCTCCAACACTTAAAAATTTTGGATTAGAGGCTGCCACCAAAGATTTGTTTGATAGAATAAATGGGTCAGGTGCAATTAATGCAAGTGCCCGTTTTCATGATAATCGCGACAGGCTAAATGACGAACAGGAATTACTGGTTTTCAGAGTTCTGCAGGAGTTGGTGACCAATATACTTAAACATAGTAACGCTGGCTTTATCCACCTTACTCAGAACGCCCAGGGCAATATTGTTTATTTTCGTATACATCATGATGGCAAGGGAATATTACAATCACAATTTGATCAACTTGAGCATAATTCTCATGGGCTTGGGTTAAAAAATATTCAAAGCCGCATTCGTGTTTTGCAAGGAAAAATATTTTTTGAAATAGACAGTACACAAACCTATTATAAGATTACCATTGAAATACCAAGAATACCACCTGACTGATTTGTAAGTCATTAAGTTTGTAATCCATTCTTTTTTGTATAATTTTAAAATATGACCCCCGATATTATTAAAGTTGCTATTGCCGATGATCATAAAATTTTCCGTAGGGGAGTTATTCTATCTCTGAAACCCTACCACAATATTGAATTTATCCTTGAAGCAGAAAACGGTGAAGAATTAATCAAAGCAATTGAAAAAAATTTACCCGACGTAGTACTTATGGATTTGAAAATGCCTGTTAAAGATGGTATTGAAACAACCAAGTATTTGAATAAGAATTTTCCAACTGTAAGGGTACTTATCCTCACAACATTTGATGATGAGAGATTTGTTGGGCATTTAATGGAGAGTGGTGCCAATGGGTACCTTCTTAAAAATACCGACCCCTCAGAAATAAAACAGGGAATAATGGATGTAATGAAAACCGGTTTTTATCTAAATAATTTTGTAAACAGGGTTTTAATCAAAAAGAATTATTCAAAGCAAAAATTTAATCCTAATCTAAGCAGTGAAATTGTGGTAAGTGATCGTGAAAAAGAAGTACTTTCTCTTGTATGCATGGAATTCACAGCTCAGGAAATTGCTCAAAAAATGGAAATAAGTCCGAGAACAGTTGAGGCTATTAAAGACAGGTTGATGGAAAGATTCGGTGTAAAAAATTCAGTAGGACTTGTATTTTTCGCAATGAAAAATTCTTTAATTGATTGATTGCAAACTAAAAATTCATCTCAGGAATTTCCCCATCTATTATAAGGTTGCCTTCAGTTTTACTTTTTATTTCTTCTACATGCACGCCTGGCGCTCTTTCCAGCAATTTAAAACCACTTTCATTCACTTCCAAAAATGCGAGGTCTGTAACTATTCGTTTTACGCAACGAACACCGGTAAGAGGAAGAGAACAACTACGCAATAATTTCGACTCCCCTTTTTTATTGGTATGCATCATCGCTACTATTATATTTTGAGCGCTCGCTACAAGATCCATTGCACCACCCATCCCCTTCACAAGTTTCCCGGGAATTTTCCAACTTGCAATATCTCCATTCTCGCTTACTTCCATAGCGCCTAAAACGGTCAAGTCCACTTTGCCGGCGCGGATCATTCCGAAGCTCATTGCACTATCAAAAAATGCAGAACCTGGAAGTGTTGTAATCGTTTGTTTACCTGCGTTGATAAGGTCTGCATCTTCTTCCCCTTCCAGAGGAAAAGGCCCCATTCCTAATAACCCATTTTCAGATTGTAATGTTACATTAATCCCTACAGGAATATAATTGGCAACCAATGTTGGAATGCCAATGCCCAGGTTAACATAAAATCCATCCCTTAATTCTTTTGCTATTCTTTCCGCTATTTGTTCTTTACTTAGCATAGGTTCGACTTGATGATTTAAGATTTCTTTTAATGTTCTCTCAGTGTTCTTTGTTCAATTCTTTTTTCATAATTCTCCCCCTGGAAAATTCTGTGGACATAAATGCCTGGAGTATGAATAAAGTTTGGATCCAACTCCCCTGGCGCTACAAGTTCTTCAACTTCAGCTATAGTAATTTTCCCGGCCATAGCCATTAAGGGATTAAAATTTCTTGCAGTTTCTTTATAAATAAGGTTGCCAAGGTGATCGCCCTTCCAAGCCTTTACCAATGCAAAATCAGCATCAAAAGCATATTCCATTAAATAATCCTTTCCGTTAAAATTTCTAACTTCTTTTCCTTCTGCAACCTCTGTGCCTACGCCGGCCGGTGTATAAATCACTGGCATTCCATAACCTGATGCCATACACCTTGTTGCTAAAGTACCCTGCGGGATCAAATCAACTTCCATCTCCCCACTTAAAAGTTGCCTTTCGAATTCTGCATTTTCGCCAACATAACTCGCAATCATTTTTTTTACCTGCTTTTTCTTAAGTAATAAGCCAATTCCAAAATCATCAACCCCAGCATTATTACTGATGCAAGTAATTTTTTGAACATTTTTATTAACAAGAGCTGTAATACTATTTTCGGGGATGCCGCACAAACCAAAACCTCCAAGCATAATCACACTTTCATCATATATGTCAAAAAGAGCTTCCTCCGCATTTTTATAAACTTTATTCATAGTTAAATATTAAGAATTATTCTTTAATCAGGGCTGGGTGCACTTTAGGTGATTCTAATTCTTTATGTCGTTGCTTTTGCTCGTACAGGGTATCAAGAAAAATTTTCATAATGCCTGGATGCGCAACATACCAATTATAACTTTTGCTGTAATTTACAGAATCTGTTTGATTTAATCTTAAAGCCTCCCGGGTAAGCAGACTAAGCGAAGCCTGTTTATCAATTGAAGAGTCATGCGCTGTTATTTCATTATTCATACTTTGTGCCTGCAAAATATCCCAAATAATATTTTTCATTTTTTCAGGGGGTAAAATATCTGAAGGTATTTTCTGTTTCCCTGAACAGGAACACAGAAAAAATAATAATCCGGAAAAGATCAGAATTTTCATTTATTTTAATTCATCACGATATTTATTGGCCGAGGATATGTCCAATTTTTGTAAAAGATCCAATGCCCGGGATTTATCGGCTGGCGTTGCTTTAGAAAAGATTTTTATTAATTCTTGCGATTTACCTTGGAAGAAAAATTGCAGAATCATTGTATTAGGATTTTCTACATTAAATGTATTAAGCAATGTCAAAGCGTTCAACACCTGGTTTCGGGCACCTGCTTCATCACTGTACAGTTGATCCATTCCTAACCTGTAATAATTATAAATAACATCATGCATGATATTATACCTGCTATTTAGAAGATTTTCCGTCAACCAATACCTGTTGCGGGTTCCATCAAAAGCTTTCCACCCTGAAATACTTCTTCCTTCCGGTGAATTGTTTACAATATTCTGAGCTTTTTGAAAATAAGGCAATCCACCTCGCGGTGAAAAACTATCGTAGTCTAACCCTAAAATAATATTGATCCAATACGCAATAACGGCTGTAAGATTGGATGCCAGAGGATCAGTACCGCTAACTCGTGTATCACTAAAAAGCAACTGCTGAAATTCTGCGTAGCTAAAAACTAGATCATTATCCTGGTAATTTACTTCGGGTGAAATATATGAGGTATTAAAAACAGGTCTACCGGATTGAATAGTCAGAGATGCTTTATAGACATTGGCATCCCCGGTAGATTCAAGGTTGAACAGAAAACTACAATCAATTTTTTCTTTTGAAGTAAAATTGTCTTTACTCCATTTACGCGTATTTATAAAATCGTTGAGTGCTGATTGCAAAGTCGAAAATATTTTCTTATCAACATTATTACCCACGCGATTACTTATCACACTCACACGTGCTCGTAATTCCTGTGCTTTAGCCGAATAACTAAAGCAGAAAATAATAAGTAGTAGAAAATTTTTATTCATTACGGTAGCGGCATATAAAATCAACGATATTTTTAGCCGTTTCTTTTTTAGATTGTAAAGGAAACTCTATTTCACCACCATTCTTTTCAAAAATAGTAATTTTGTTGGTATCAAATCCAAACCCACTCCCCGTATCCCTTAAAGAATTCATAACTATTATGTCAGCATTCTTTTCACGCAACTTTTTGCGTGCATTTTCCACTTCATTTTCGGTTTCCAGGGCAAATCCTATTAAAGTTTGATGGGAAGTTTTTTGAGAGCCAAGTGCAAATAGAATATCCTTCGTTTTAATTAATTGCAATTGAAGAGCATTGCCGGATTTCTTTATTTTTTCATGAGCTACGTTTTGGGGTGAATAGTCAGCAACTGCAGCGGCCATGCATACAATATCAGCTGTAGTTGAATTTTCCATCACCGAATTAAACATCTCTTCTGCAGTTGTAACTTTTAAAACGGTAATGCCATTACTAACATTTTCATTCGTTGGGCCGAGAACAAGTGTTACCAACGCACCTTTTTTATAAAATTCCTCAGCAATGGCTATTCCCATTTTTCCCGAAGAATGATTACTGATATATCTTACAGGATCGATGGCTTCCTGTGTAGGACCGGCAGAAATAAGAACTCTTGTTCCATTCAAATCCTGTGACTTTAAAAAAAAATCTTTCAAAAAGCTCAGAATAGTCTCGGGTTCACACATTCTTCCTTCCCCAGTCAATCCACTGGCAAGGTCACCCGATCCTACCGGTAAAAATTTTACACCACGCTCTTTAAGCACCTCAATATTTTTTTTATTAGCCCTGTTATTCCACATGTCTTCATCCATTGCAGGAACCAAAATTGAATCACATTGCAATGAAAAAAAAACGCTTAATAAAAGGTTGTCACAAATACCATTTGCCAATTTCCCAATAGTATTAAAAGTTACAGGCGCCAATAAAAAAACATCTGCCCACCGGGCAAGTAATACGTGATTTTGCCAGCCATCTTCATCAAATAAATCGATAAGTACTTTATTTTTTGAAAGAGTTGAAAAGGTAAGTGGAGAAACAAAATTGCACGCATCTTTCGTCATGATCACTCTTACCTCAGCACCTTCCTTTACAAGGAGCCTTAGCAGGAATGCAGTTTTATAAACGGCAATACTTCCTGTTATTCCCAAAAGAATTTTTTTCCCCTTCAGCATATAATTTAAAAAAAGGCGGTCAAAGAAACCGCCTTAAATTTATTAATAGTGTGTATTAAAAAAAAATTAATCAAATAAATTATCTTCATTATGGCGATAATAAATTTTATCCTCCATGAATTCTTCTTTAGCCAGTATGGCAGGATTTGGCATTCTTTCGTAAGCCTTGGAAATTTCGATTTGTTCTTTATTCTCATGAATTTCCTCAAGACTATCTGTATGGCTGGCGAACTCCTCTAGCTTATTATGCAATTCTTCCTTTATGGTAATATTAATCTGATTTGCTCTTTTTGCGATTACAGCAATAGATTCATATAAATTACCCGTCTTATTCTTTATATCAACCAGGTTTTGAGTCTCAATTACATTAGTTGTATTAGAGGTCTGCTGACGTCTTAATTTGCTCATTTTGAATTTTTTTTATATTAGTTACACTTAAATTTTTATATTCTTCAGCTTCTTTCAATAGTTTGCTTTCGGGATATCGATCGGCAAAATCAAAATAGGCTGTACTTACTTTCTCATATCTCTCTGCCTGCTTTTCAAAAATACTTAACCTTGCAAACTGATAAAATGATTTTATAGCCATTAGCATGTATTCATCCCCATTGCTAGTCTCAGGATAATTGTTCAATAAATCAGAAAAAGAAATGCCCGCTGCTCTATATTGTTGAATATTATAATAAAGTTTTGCAGATTTATAATCTTTTAATTCAAGCTTATTTCTGGATAAAGTAATAATGCTGGTCGCTTCTGTTACCCTGTTGCTATTTGGATATCTATTAATAAAGGATTGCATCATACCGATTGCCTTCTGCGTATTAGCCTGATCCAATTCCACTTTAGGCGATTGCAAATAATAGGTATATGCATCCATATAAGCCATCTCTTCAGCCTTTGGGCTATTAGGAAAAATTCCTAAAAATCCTTTAAAAAGATTCTCTGCATCCAGATAGTTTTTTTGATAATAAGAACAATAAGCATATTTGTAGTAAAGGTCCTCAAATTTTTCAGAACCCTTAAAAACGGGGAACAACTCTCTGTAAAGTTCCTCTGCGTTTTTATATTTTTTATTGGCAAAATATTCATCCGCCTTTTTCAGCTTGTAATCATAATCAGTACTTTTAAGAACCTTATTAAAACTATTATTACACGAAGAAAGGATAAAAATTGCCAGAAGTACTTTCAAAAATATTTTCATAAAAGAGCGGCAAAATTAGGTAATTCCATGCAAATATGGAAGTAAAATATCTGATACTAAAAACGGCAGAGTTAGTTTTTTGTTAATTGCTACTTTAAGCCTACATAATAAAAAAACCCCTCCCAAAAGGGAAGGGTTTATAATTGAGCAAAAAGTGGTATTATTTAGATTTAATATCTACCGTGTTAGCATCACCACCACCTACTTCACAATTCACGTCAATGCGATCTGCACTGATTCCTTCTTTCTCTGTAAGATAAGTTTTGATTGCATTTACTCTGCGGTTGCAAAGTGCCTGAGATGCTTTAGAAGCAGCAGGATATCCTGTAACCATTATAGAGCAATTTGCGCTATTTTTAAGTTTGGAAGCCACTGTCGCCAACATTGCTTTAGCATCGCTACTTAATCCATTATTAGTACCCCTGAATGAAATGCTTGGTAGATCACCAACTATACAAGCAGAAGTAGAATCCATCATGCGATTTTTGCAGCACTCAGGATCTGGACATTTGCCCACACCATCAGCATCTACTGGTTGGCAATAAGTAGGAGTGACCAATTCTTTGTCTTTATAATCAGGAACGCCATCTCCATCAGTATCAAGTGGACAACCATGAGAATCAACTTTTACACCAGCAGGTGTTCCAGGACATCTGTCAAGTTGATCAACAATACCATCGGCATCTTCATCATCAAAAACAGGCTTAGGCAGTTTCATGTGCTTAGGATTGTTGATTTCGCTATATGCATAGTCCAAAGGATTAACCCACCACAATGGTTCAATAGATTTAGAACCAAGGTTGAAGTTAAGACCTACAGAAACATAGTTATATGAATCAAAATCACGTGTTTGTGCTGGATCACCAGCTGGATGCTCTTGCCATTGTTGGCCATCCAACAAATCATCTTTTATGAAAGTAAACCTGTCTTCAATAGCCAGATTCACTCTTTTACCTAACTTAAATGCAATACCACCTAACAA
>JBDTXP010000112.1:0-7345 GCA_040006135.1 Ginsengibacter sp.
CCGAAAATGGCAAAGATATTAGCAGAAAAGAAACTTGATATTGATGCGCTTGTATCAAGCCCGGCAAAGCGCGCGTATAAAACCGCTTCAATATTTCGCAAGGAACTGGATATGAAGAAATCCGAATTGATTGAAGCTCCTGCGCTCTACGAAGCTTCTGTAAAAACATTTCACCGTGTCGTAGAAAATCTCAAGGACGATTGGAAAACGATTGCTATCTTTTCACATAATCCGGGCATCACAGATTTCATAAATACATTTGACACTCATCCAATTTATAATTTGCCTACCTGCGGTGTCTATGGCATTCAAATAGAGATTGATTCCTGGAAGGATTTTGAAGCAGGAAAAAAACAATTTCTTTTTTTCGATTTTCCCAAAGCAATTGATCAGGCAATCTGAGGTTTTCTAGTAGTGAGATAAACTCCGGCAAATATCAAAACGCCCGCAATGAACTGGAATATAGAAAATGATTCTTTCAGAAAAATGACTGCAATAATAACGGCAAAAATAGGTTGAGAATAAATGTAAGTACCTGCAGTTGAAGCATTCAAAACCTTTAAACCATAAAGATTAAACACATAGGCGAAAAAAGTACCTGGCACAACTACCTGCAATAACATCAACCATTCATTACTTCCAAATTGTTGCCATTGTATCTGGGAAAAATCGTGTATGCATACAGGTAAGGTCATGAAAAATCCGATTGTAAATATCCAGCGCGTGATAGCAATAGGTTTATATTTATCCATGAGTGGCTTGGCTGCAATAAAATAAACTGAATACATAAACGCACTGAGTATTATCATTGCATCTCCGAGTAAAATATTATCCCCTTCCCCACCTCCGGATTTGCGTGTAATGAGTAAGACAGCGCCAAAAATGCCCAGAAATAATCCAATAACTTTTGTCCCCGTGATTTTTTCCTTTAGCATGCGGGCTGCCATAAGTGTAATCAAAATAGGTGAAATAAGCGTGAGCAGCGAAGCATGAATGGCTAAAGTATAAGATAGCCCTTTGATAAATAAAAGCTGGTTAAGCGCAATAGCTGCCAGAGCGCAGATCACGATTCTCTTCAAGTCCTTTTTCTGGAAATATGTTTTTTCTTTTCTAAAAAGAAACAATACCCAGAATAAGACCATACAAACTGCCACACGAATAAGATTAATTCCCAATGCACCCGCAAAGTGATTATTGATCAGGTATTTGATAATACTATAATTGATCGCAAAAAAAATATTTGTTCCTATGAGCGCGAGGTGCGCTTTTAAAATTGAGCTCATACCGTGGACGCAAAATTGCTGCTTTTAAAGGTATCAACCAATTCTCTTACTACTTTTTTATACGCATCCATAGAGAATTCCGGCATCTCATAAATAAAATCTTTTTCCTGTTCAAGCGCCACCTTAAGGTCAAAGTTTTGTTGAGGCACACTTAAAAAATATTTTTGTTTTTCTAAATAGCTGGCGAGATATTCCTGTTCTGCCTGTCCCGGTGTAGCAATTAAAAGCGCCCTTTTCTGCAAGGCTACGTAATCCATAATGCTGGTATATCCACTTCTGCTTATAATAAGTGAAGCATTATTTAATACTTTATTAAGTTCCAGAGAATTCAAATAATTTTTTACATCAACATTTTTTTGTTCATTCACTATAAGATGATTGTCTGTTGGGATACCGCGTACAAAAAGTACGGCATGTTTTATTTGAGGTAACTGAGCAAACAATTGTTCTTCTAAAATAGTGCGTTGCGGTTCTGGTCCTGATAATAAAATAACTAACGGGTGCTCATTTGTTTTTTCTGATATCGTTTTTTTTATTCGGCTAAGTGCCCCAATGTAAACTACGTTGTGCACCAAAGAGTGCGAATGTGACAATTCACCCGCAAGGCCATTCTCCTTAAAATCCGGTACCCAGCAGGCAGTATATTTTCGTATAAAATGGCGGTGTAGTTTATTTGAAAAAATATCACCAATGCGACTATTGGTTTTTATAGAAAGTTGGTGTGTGATGTAAATTGAAGGAACTTTTTTTGAATATAAGCCTGGCCTGTTATCTGAAATTACAATATCAATTTTTTCAGACTTAATAGTGCGCTCTAACCACTTTTTCTCAAATAAAACAGTATTGAGAATTTTTGGAAACTGAAGAATCATTTTCCCGAAAAACCATCCCTTTTTTCGGGAAAGGCTGATACGATACCCCTGAAGTGGCAAAAAGGTCAGATCCGGGAATTCTTCGTGAATAACTTTTTTAATAATTTGAGGACCCGCAATTACTACCTCGCAACCCAGGTCAAGTAATTCATTTATTATTGGAATACAACGCATTATGTGTCCAAGGCCCCAATCTAAGGGAGCCACAAGCACTTTTACATGACATTGATCTATGTTAAAATTTTTTTTGGCGCTCAAAACAATACAATAAATATTGACAAAAAAAGTTTAATTTGGTATTTGGTTAATGAGCAACTGCTAACTATTAATCCATTTGGCGGTTATAATTCAAATTAATCATAATATTTAATATTTTTAATGAAAAACTTGTCACGAATCTTCTTAATTATTTTGGTAATTGCTACTTTTTTTACGAGTTGTAGTGCTTCAAAAAAAGGTAGTTGTGGTTGTCCAAATAAACAAGGGATGGTAGGCTATTAAAAACCAAAGAAAACAATGGACAGATTTAATCGCGATCTCCTGGTCATGTTTAAAGAGCAATCCAATCCTCAAACGATTGAGAATGAAGTAGAGCAACTTCATGAATTGCTTTTTGCTGTTGAAAAAATTGAGAATGTTGTAAAGGCACATGAAGTGATCAACATAAATAAACGTAAGATATTTTCTACAAAAATGTTGATCAGTGAAACGCTGAAGCACAAAAAATTAAAGCCGTTTATTTTCTTAAATAATTTGAACTAAACAGTCTCTCCTTCAGCGATATTCCAGGTTTCTCTTCCTCTCAACAATTTATCCAGGTCTCCTTTCCCTTTTTCTAAAGCTTTATCTATTTGTAGTGTCATGATATCTTCATAGCAAGGCCTTGTTGTATTATAAAATACCCCAAATGGCCTAGGGTAGTGTTGCTCGGGAGATGGATCATCAAAGAGCCGAGTGAGTATCTGCGCCTTATAAAGATCTGATTCATCATGTATCCACAAATCATCTAATCCCGTACCATTATTAAGCTCCACTACAACAGGTTTTAAATTATCAAGTTTTATCCCTTTATTATTATCAACACCAAAAACCAGTGGCTTACCATTTTCTAAAAATAATGCTTCTTCACTTTTGGTTTTTTTATCTGTGAAAACTTCAAATGCCCCATCATTAAAAATATTGCAGTTTTGATAGATCTCTAAAAACGAAGATCCTTTATGATCATGTGACCGAAGCAGCATAGCCTGCAAATGTTTTGGATCTCTATCCATTGTGCGCGCAACAAATGTAGCATCAGCCCCTAATGCAAGTGCCGCAGGATTGAAGGGATGATCTATACTTCCCACCGGCGTGCTTTTAGTTACTTTATTACTTTCACTTGTAGGAGAATATTGTCCTTTTGTAAGTCCATATATTTGGTTGTTGAAGAGCATTATGTTCACATCAAAATTCCTTCTCAGCAGGTGAATTGTGTGATTGCCACCAATACTTAAACAATCACCATCACCTGTTACTATCCAGATACTTAATTCAGGACGTGTTGCTTTTAGCCCGCTTGCAATGGCGGTTGCGCGACCATGAATGCTATGCATTCCATAGGTGTTCATGTAATAAGGAAACCGGCTGCTACAACCTATCCCGGATATGATTACAAAATTTTCCCGCGGTATTCCTAAAGTTGGAAATACTTTTTGAACCTGTGCAAGTATTGAGTAATCGCCACAGCCGGGACACCAGCGCACTTCCTGATCGGTAGTAAAGTCTTTGGAAGTTAATGGTATAGGCGAAATGGCTTCAGTCATCATCTCTTTAAAATTTTTGCTCTCAAAGTTACTGCATTATCATGTTACAATTTTGATAATGACTTGCGGGAAACGATAAATCCAATTACAATTCAGAAGCCATCGCTTTCAAAAAATCGACCGCGTCAGGAAATTTTTTACTTTTCCAAAAATGTCCAAGCCTCACAATGATCAAATTCTTTTCAGGTTGTACATATATAAATTGGCCCAAAATTCCTTCAGCATAAAACTCTGGTGTTGTATAAGAAATGAAAAATGATTTCACCTTTGATTTATTAATGAAAGATCCAACTCTTCCCTTTAGGTTATTCTGCATTTTATAATTTGCTGCATCAAGCGAATCAGAAAAAACTTTATACCTGTCCACTCCCCAAAACTGATTTCTGTAACCATCATATTTTTGCAAAGTATCTTTATTAATGGTTGCGTTTATCCATTGTTCAGATAAAATATGGTGGTTATTCACAGTTCCCTTTTCAAGATAGATCTTTCCAAGGCGCGCGAAATCCCGCGCGGTTGCATTCAAGCCTGCATAAGCGATCTCTCGCTGATGCGCTTTGCTATCAACAGTCCATGTGGCATTATATTCCATGCCGGCGGGCTTCCAGATTTTTTCAGATAAATAGGCTGATATTTTTTTTCCTGTCACGCATTGCAATGCAATAGCCAAAAGGTAAGTATTGATGCTTTGATAATTAAATTCACAACCGGATGGTTTTTCAATTTTTAATTTTCTCAGCTGCTTAATAGTGTTTGGTCTGAATGCCATTTTTATAGCATCATCTTTTAGATTGTACGTGCCTTCCTTAAAAAGAATACCACTTCGCATGTCTAATAAATTGCGAATGGTAATTTTTTCAAAGCGGGCATCATTCTTTTTTAGTTCAGGTATATAGTCAGTGATGGAAGCATTTACAGAAATTTTTCCTTCATCCGAGGCAATGCCGACTAATGTTCCTACAAATGATTTTGCGACAGAAAAAGAAGGTAAAAGTGAATGCTCTCCAAAATCATCGAAATATTTTTCATAAATGATAGAGTCATTTCTAATGATTAAAAATGCAGCAGTGTAAGTATCCGCCAATACAGAATCCAGTTTTTTGCCCATTCGCTGGTAAGCACCTTCTAGTTTCCCTACCAAAAATAAATCGGGATTATTTCCCTTCTCAATAGCTACCGAAGGCATTTTATTTACATCTGATAAATTCAGCTTCCTATACTTATACGCTCTGATTGCATAGCATGAGGAAAGCGTAGTTGCTACTATTAATAAATAGCAGATTCTCTTAAACATAGTTCTGTTTTAAAAAAATATTCTGGTGTTTCAAAAATTGATTTAGGGACTATGATGCATTTAATTCTTCCCAAAATTCGGCTGCACGCCTCGTATGTGGAATTACAATGGTGCCACCTACGATGTTAGCTACCGCGAATATTTCGTAAACCTCATCGGTGGTAACTCCTAATTCGTGCACTTTTCCTAAATGATATTTTATGCAATCATCGCAGCGCAATACCATGCTGGCAACAAGACCTAACATTTCTTTGGTTTTTGTTTCAAGAGCGCCGGCCTCATAAGTGTTAGTATCAAGGTTCCAAAGGCGCTTCATCACTTTATTATTCTTACTTAGTATCACCTCGTTCATGCGCTCACGGTAATCATTAAATTCTTTTATATTTTCTGCCATAATATTCATTTAATTTATTATTTCTAAAGTACACGACCGATATTTTCAATATCATCATCCATTGGCCTGTCTGGAAATTTATTAAGTTGATTCTTAATAAAAAAATAAGATGTGAAGGAAAAAAGAAATCCAATTAAAATAACAGACACAAGGTTATCAGCGCCAAACCAAACTAAACCAACGACCCACCCGATGATTTCAGTAACAAACCATGCTACAATACAATACATTTTCCATTTAGAAGCCTTCAATCCTTTTTTAACTGCGAGCTTACTTATTTCTTTACAAAGAAAAATCAAGATTATTATTTCCAGCATTATTGAAAAAAATTCAACATAAACTAAGTTAGGCTTATTTCAAAATTGACCAATTGAACAAACTGGTTGAGACGGTCATCAATGTCCTTTTTTGTAATTTCCTTTAAGCGTTGTGGACCGAATTTTTCAACACAAAAACTTGCAAGTGCAGAGCCCACGATAATGGCTGTTTTCATGTTTTCAAAACTTATATTTTTTGTGCGTGCAAGATGCCCGATAAAGCCACCCGCAAAGGTATCGCCTGCGCCGGTCGGGTCAAACACATCTTCCAACGGTAAGGCTGGCGCGAAAAAAACTTCATTTTCATGAAAGAGTAAAGCACCGTGTTCTCCTTTTTTGATAATTAAGAATTTTGGCCCCATTGTCAGGATTTTTCTTGCCCCTTTTACCAGGGAAAATTCTCCACTTAATTGCCTCGCTTCGCTGTCATTGATCATTAATACATCTACTTTTTTCAAAACTTCCATTAGATCGTCCAAAGCAGATTCCATCCAGAAATTCATCGTATCCAAAACAACTAATTTAGGCCTTTGCTTCAATTGATCTATCACACTCATTTGTAAAGAAGGCATCAGGTTTCCCAGCATTAAAAATTCCGCACCCTGGTACGCATCGGGCACTACAGGTTTAAAATCGGCGAGCACATTCAGATCTGTAATCAGCGTATCGCGTGAATTCATATCCATGTGATACTTGCCACTCCAGAAAAAAGATTTTTGCCCTTTCACGATCTCAACGCCATCGAGCTGCACGCCACGCTTTTTCAATTCATCCATTTCTTCTTTAGGAAAATCATCGCCTACAATAGAAATCTGTTGCAACGGTTGCGTAAGATGGCTTGCTGCATAAGCCACATATGTTGCTGAACCACCTACTATCTTATCAATTTTTCCGAAAGGTGTTTCAATAGCATCAAAAGCCATTGTGCCCAATGTAATTATTGCCATATATTTTTTTTCAAGTATTATTAAAAATCGCAGCAAATGTAAGCGGATTACGCCAAATGTTGACAATCATAATCACACACCATTTACCTAAAACCTGTTATTTTCACAATGCGCGAAAGGCGGCCAACTTTGATTTAATTTTGTATATGCTTATTTCAATTCATCCTATAGACCCACAAGCAAGGCTGGTAAGCCAGGTTGTTTCAATCTTAAAAGAAGGTGGCATCATCATTTATCCCACTGATACCATTTATGGCCTTGGTTGCGATATTTTTCATCCTAAAGCTGTTGAACGCATCTGCCGTATAAAAAATGTTGATCCCAAAAAAGCCCAGCTATCTTTTATTTGCCGCGATCTCAGCCACCTTTCTGACTTTACCAAAAGTATTGACACACCTCTTTACCGCGTTTTAAAAACGCATTTACCAGGACCATT
>JBDTXP010000113.1:0-7199 GCA_040006135.1 Ginsengibacter sp.
GATACTAAAACATTAATTATTCAACCGGCAGCAACTACTCATCAGCAATTAAGTGATGCGGCGCAATTAGCGGCTGGCGTGACTCCTGGATTGTTAAGGGTATCTGTGGGTATCGAACATATTGATGATATCAAAGGAGATATTGAACAAGCTTTCAATGTGGTTTTTTCAAAATAAATTTGATGGACCATTGTTTAAAAATAATATTGTCTGCGGTACTTTTGTCCGCAGGCAATATTTCTTATCACCTCTTTTAATTATTCCCGGAAATTGGTTACCAATACATTTCAACATAGCCAGCCATTTACTCTCGAATCAGGATATACGTTATCAGGTTATCATTTAGGATACACAACGTTCGGTAGCCTGAATGCGCAAAAAGATAATGTGGTTTGGATATTTCATGCGCTAACAGCCAACAGTCAACCCGGGGAGTGGTGGCCCGGACTTGTCGGTATAGGAAAATTATTTAGCCCTGAAAAGTATTTTATTGTTTGCGTGAATATGCCTGGAAGTTGTTATGGAAGCATTTCTCCACTGGATAAAAATCCTGAAACGGGGGAAACGTTTTATCATGACTTTCCATTTTTTACTCCACGGGATATGATTCGTTCGTATCAACCTCTTAGAAAACATTTGGGTATTGAAAAAATAAAAATTGGAATTGGTGGATCAATGGGTGGCCAGCAATTATTGGAATGGGCAATTGAAGAACCGGGGCTCTTTGAAAATATTTTCCCTATTGCCACCAATGCTTTGCATTCACCATGGGCAAGGGCTTTTAACGCTTCGCAAAGATTGAGCATCGAAAGTGACAGCACCTGGCATAATAAGGATGGCAACGCAGGAATTGAAGGAATGAAAGCTGCGAGAAGTATTGCCTTACTTTCCTACAGACATTATGATACTTATCATTCCCTCCAGAGCGAATCGGATCAAAATAAAATTGATAAATATAAAAGTGAATCCTATCAAAAATACCAGGGTGAGAAATTAGCCCGCAGATTCAATGCATTCAGTTATTATTTTTTGAGTAAAAGCATGGATGCCCAAAACGTAGGGCGCGGAAGACATAGCATCGAAGAAGCGTTGCAAAAAATAAAGGCAAGAACCCTGGTTATCGGAATTATTTCTGATATTTTATTTCCTGTGGTTGAACAAAAATTTATTGCTTCTAGTATCCCGGGGGCACACTTTGAATCGATTGATTCTTTGTATGGACACGATGGTTTTCTTTTAGAATTTGCAGCCATCGAATTATTGATAAAAAAGTTTTTACTCAAATAATTTTTACCGGCCGCGCCTCTTCAATTAATATAGTTTCAATGAAAACAAAATGGAGTTAATCATTGTAATGAAAGACGTACTCCGACCACAATTAATTGTACATACACTATTTTAGAAAGCACCCTTTGCGTCTCATCAGTTGTTGTTACTTGTCGCTTTTTGCAGTGTTAATTTCAAACTTAAAAATCCAATAAGTCCCGCAATTAATGATGAAATTAAAATTACAAATTTTGAGTTATTGATTATAGTTTCATTGTCAAAAGCAAGAAGTGTAATAAAAATAGACATTGTAAAACCTATCCCAGCCAAAAATCCTACGCCAAGGATCGCTTTCCAATTCAGATCAGACGGAAGTTTGCAAAACCCAAATGTTACTGCTAAAAAAGTCAACAAAAATATCCCAATTGGTTTGCCAATAATAAGTCCGAGTGCAATTCCTAAACTATAGTTCTGTGATAGCGTTTGTACAATGCCGCCGCTTAAAAAGATAGCGGTGTTTGCCAATGCGAATATTGGTAAAATAATAAAGGCAACAGGTTTATGTAAAAAGTGTTGCAAAATATAAGAAGCAGATTTTTCATTTTTACTACCGAATGGAATTGTGAAAGCCAGGAGTACGCCTGTAACTGTGGCATGCACTCCTGAATGAAGCATAAAATACCACATAGCTACTCCACCAATTAAATATGGGATTAAGTTTTTTATTTTTAAGCGATTGAAAACTAAAAGCAAAACAAAAATTCCTAAGGCAATAAAAAGGTTTGTCCAGAGAAGTGTTTTGGTATAAAATATTGCAATTATTAAAATTGCTCCCAGGTCGTCTATGACGGCTAATGCCGTTAAAAAGACTTTCAAAGAAGTGGGGACACGCTTTCCTAATAAGGCTAAAATAGCTAATGCAAAAGCTATATCAGTTGCCATTGGGATACCTGCGCCAGATTGCGTGTGAGTACCAAAGTTGAACATCATGAAAATTCCTGCCGGGACTATGATGCCGCCGATTGCACCAAAAATTGGCAACAAGGCATCTTTAAAATTTGAAAGCTCTCCCTCGTAAATTTCTCTTTCTAACTCTAAACCTATTAACAAAAAGAAAATTGACATGAGGCCATCATTAACCCAATGTTCGATACTTTGTCCTGCAAATTGAGTTTGCCAAAAATGATGGTAGCCCTCACCAAAAGCTGAGTTGGCAATTATTAGTGATAATAAAGTGCATGCGATTAAAATAAGCCCACCTGCTTTTTCACTTTCAAAAAATTCTTTAAATAATTTGGTCAATTGGTTATTTTGTTTTGAAATAATTTCTATGTTATGAAAACGACAACAAAAAGCTTCTAAGTTTTGTCAATAATATTCCTGCTTCAAATACTCTCCAAAATGATAAAAAATAAATATAGTTTTTCTATTTCAAAAGGAATTGATTCTCAGAATTAGAACTAATAGCCTCGTTTTGTTCTCTTATCCAAAGAATTAGGCTTTATTATATTGACCTAAATATTTCGGAAAAAGAAACATCTTTTACAGTAGTATACAGGATCTTATTTGAAAATGCATAGCCTGCACAATTAGTCTTTATGAAAATATTAAATTCAAACATACGACAAGTTTCATCTGGTAAGCGTTACATTATGCTTTACGGTGTATCAATAATTTAAAATACGACGGTTGTTATTACTATTTTTTTTTGTCCCAGGTTTTCATAGTCACCGTTTCGCCAACTGAGAAACTCATTAAATCTTCGCCTAATATTACAGGGCCTGAATAATACTCTTTTGTACGTTTAAGAATTTCGTCTATAGGGTAGTGATATATTGTTACAATATGAGAATAAACAGCGAGTTTGGGCTGCACAGTAGCAAACACCTTACTTGCTTGCTCAGGTGTTGTATGATGCATAAGAATATTGTACCTCGGATCGGTTTTCTTCAGTGTGTCCGATGCAATTGCTACTTCATGCACCAGCAAATCTGTTCCTTTGGCAAATTTGATAAGATTGGTTGAATAGCGTGTATCGCCGGACAGCACTACGGAGTGTCCACCAAATTCTATTCTATAGCCAAGAGCAGGAACAACAGGATAATGGTCAACTAAAAAGGCAATTATCTTTAGGCCACCCTCCTCATATACTGTACCTTCTGCAATATCAGTTGTTAGTGTTTTAATTCCCTCGGGGGAGGCTTTATCATCTTCTTCTCTTATCCCAATGTCAAACTGATATGCCTTCTGTAAATAATCGGTCATTTGCTTTGTGCCTTTGGGTCCAAAAACTTTTAATGGAACTTTTCTATGTGATTCCAACCAACCCGAAAGCCAAAAATCAGGAAAGCCAACAATATGATCAGAATGAAGATGAGTAAAAAAAACGGCATCAATCATATTGTTTTCTACCTGTATTTGCCGCAACCTTAATAAGCAGCCACGTCCTGCGTCAAACAAAAAGTTTTTACCTCCTGCCTGTACTAAAATACTTGCGCTAAACCGAGCCATAACAGGCTGTGGGGTTCCCGTGCCTAGCAGTGTAACCTTTATAAATGTTTTATTGAAATTAGTTGTGTCTTGTTGAATTTTATTTTGCCCGGGACATGAAAAAAAAATCAGCAAAAAGATGGAGACAATTGATATCCGTAACATGATTATTTTTTTTTAAAAGTAACCAAAGAGATTGTTTTTATAATTTATTTTTTTGGGTTAACGCAAACCTCACAACTCCTCTGGGAGAGATCCGGCTGAAACCTTAAATAGAGTTTTCGCTGACCAAGGGTGGGACCTAGCCTTGACAAAATTTAACTCTACACTTTTTTAAAACATCGCTTCTATAATATCATCCATCGTCATGTTATTAAAGTACTCTTCAATTTTGTAAGCCTTCAGTGCTTTGCGAATACTTTCTTCATCGTGGGTTACTTCTTCTAAAGCTCTTTCTATTTCTTCTGTTTCTTTTTGATTGAAAAAATCACCAAATATTTTTGCTTTTTTTATGATGCCTTTTTCTACATCTAAATTCATCTCCAGCATACCACCTAATGTTTTGATAGTTTTCTGAAAACTGTAATTGGGGGAGTAACCATAATTCCATTCTTTAGTGGCATATTTTTCATCGCGGATTTTACCAATGGCCGCGAGGTCTTCCGGAGTGAAAGAATACAACTCACATCCTTCAGTAGTGGCTATAATATGCTCCATCACCTTTTTGGTAAATTCTTCAATACTCAATGGCGCAGGTAGATGGTCGGCAATATTCGTAACTCTTTTGGGTATTGACTTTACTGCTTTATCCTGGTATTTTAGTGGATGGATCTTTAAGGCTTCACTAACATTTTTCATCGTAGAAGAAAACAATAAAGTACCGTGATGCAGAATTTTATTCTTAAAAATATGTTCTGCATTTCCGGATATTTTTTTTCCGTCTATTGTAATATCATTTCTTCCTTCAAATTTTGCATTAACTCCGAGGTTTTGTAATACATCTACTATAGGTTTGGTATATTTTGCAAAATCTATCAGGCTGGAATCCTTACCGGTTTTTGTAAAAGAAAAATTCAAATTTCCTAAATCATGATACACAGCTCCACCGCCTGATAACCTTCTTACAACATGAATATTATTTTGTTTTACATAATCAAAATTAATTTCGGCTAAAGTATTCTGATGTTTTCCAATGATGATGGCATTATCATTACGCCAAAGCATAAAACAATCTTCCCGGATATTTTTGAAAATATATTCGTCGGTAGCGATATTAAAATAAGGGTCTGTGGATTCGTGATAAATACAAAGCATTTTTTTTCTTGCAAAATTAATCAATTCATCCCCTATGGTGAGACAGGTTGGTAGCAATTGCCGACGCACAATGCTTATCTGCAAACATGCGCGAGTGAAAAATTATAGATACTTGCGCTAAGTAAGGTTCCTGAATATCCTGCAGGTTTCATAAAGAACAATTTATTTAGTTCCCCATTCCCAAAGCCCAAATAATATTTTCTTATCAACAGGATGGCCTGACTGTTTCAGGCACATAACTATTTGCCCGCGATGGTGACTTTCGTGTGAAATAATATAACCTAAGAATGCAGTTGGGTGTGGCTTAAAGCCTTTCAATCTACCTTCCTGCAAAGCTTTTTCCAATAAACGTGAAATAGCTTTTCCACTTTTGGTAAGTTGTTCTAAAATAATTTTTTTGGAAATATTTTCCTTCTCAATTTTTTCTACTGTACTCCATAATTCAGGCATAGCTTCTTTCAACCACATCAATCTTACATTGTGGATGTGTGCAAAATGTTCTCCCACAGTTCTGCCCTTTGATGCAGATATGGAAGATAAATTTTCATTTGCAATAGCATTGAGCAGATAAAGATTTATTGAATTGTTGATTTCCCAGGTTTCAATAATTTCTCTCATATTATCTATATTTATGGTTCATTTTGATTTTCTGCATGTAGGGGGGTGAGATTTGCACATCCATTGTTTTCAGTCGTGAGCTGGTTCTGGTAAATTAAAATAATCACCTTTTGTTTGATCTAATGTATTTGAAATAAATGCAAAATTTTCTGTCGTTGCTTTTAGGTTAATATATTTTTCAATGATAGAACTATGTCGGAAAATAATGAAAGTATTATCAACAGCCGGATTGATTTTATTTAAATTGACTTCACTTTGGGTGTCTGTCATAGACGGTACAAATGTCAAAGCAATATTTTTTAAATTCAATTCGGAACCAATTTTCTCTAACTCATCTTCTCTTGCATTTTTATTGTAGTTTTTTTCATTACCGTAAACAAAATAAGCTTTCAAATATTTACTTCTATCGGTACTTTGTTGGTCTAAAAAAGTTAACCACTTTTTAATGTCTTCCCAATTTGGATTGTTGCCCACAAAGAAAATAATTCCGTGATAACGTCCGTATTTGCAAACCGGGCAAGTCCTGGTTCCTTTGTCTGGTCCAAAAGCGTGATAAGGTGTGAACGAAGGATTGTCTTCTCCAATTTGAAGTCCTGATTGAAGTCCTGATTTTCCTTTGTCCGGATAATTTG
This sequence comes from Ginsengibacter sp., assembly GCA_040006135.1. Lineage (GTDB taxonomy): Bacteria > Bacteroidota > Bacteroidia > Chitinophagales > Chitinophagaceae > Ginsengibacter. The sequence goes on from JBDTXP010000113.1 coordinate 6,321, forward strand.
GAATGTTTAACCCTAAAATAATATTATGTTCTGCAATTTGTAAATCGCCAGAAATCAATACCCTTAAAATCCCGCTGCCACCACGATTTTCAAGTGCCTTTCTTTTCACGCCCGTTAAAAGTATATCATCATCAAAAACAAACTCGTCAATATAATACTCATTATCAATATTGGGTTCTTTGATTGAAGTATGGATATGTGCAGGAATATCTCTGTTTGGATAGGGAGCGGGCCTGATCGTATAAATTGAATATTTGCCGTTTTCATCAGTCTTTACCCAACCACGGATGTGTCCGTGCCGTTTGGCTTTTTCATCCATTCCTGTTTTTGGTGAATAATATCCTTCGTTGTCCGTCTGCCAATAATATATAATAACGTTTGGTGCTGCTGTCCTGCCATCAGGTTTATAAGCTGTTCCGGTTATTAATAGTTTTTGCCCTTTTTCTGTCCAACCAACACTGGTGTCAACAGATTTAATATTTGTGGGCATACCAACAAACATAATTTCACAGCCATCGCAACCACCACCAACTAAATTACTTTTATTAATTGCTGAATTATTTTGTGCTTGTTTATTGACTTTTTTTATTTGCCCGTGACAACTTAATAGTAGAAAAGTTACCATTACTAAAATAAGAAAATTTGTTTTTTTTGCCATTGCTTATGTTTTTCTCAAATTTCAGATTTAAGAAACTGTAAATCAACTTGTATATTGTGAGCGGAGGTTATTTTGTAGTCAGGCGATGAGTTTTGTTCAATAAAATTTTGAAATCGTTGCGTATTTACTGCTTTCCAGAAGTTTTTCATTATTTTTCATCGTTACCTCAATGTTAGCTGAGGTTTGAAAGCAATGATAAATCTGCTTATTTAATTGAGTTA
>JBDTXP010000114.1:0-7193 GCA_040006135.1 Ginsengibacter sp.
ATAAAAAACCAGGAGCTCATTGCCCGTTTACAATTTTCGACTATAAATATTACAAGAATTTTGTTTCTGCAAATGCCGTTCTATTGCACATTCTGGTGGAGCATTCAAATGATTCAAGATGAGCCTGCCGCATTTTGGTTCATCTCATTTCCTGTGGCGGTCATTTTTTTGCTGGGTTCTTTGTGGCTCTATAAAAATATCAACTTTACGAACGTAAATAAAAAGTGGTTTAAAATTTTATTTAATAGCCCTGAATGGAACCTTCTAACAAAAGCAAACGACATGCTGAATGAGATCGAAGATTTTAAGAAAGAGTCTTAAAATCTAAACCAAAAAAGTACTTCCGTTTCGTGAAGACACGAACCGGGGCGCCAGCGCGCGGCAAAAGCCGAATTGGATTAATCAATAAAATAAATAAAATGGAAATGACCTCTTTTGTTATGCTGCGGCCTATGTTTCCAGAAATGGAAATAAATGACTGGGTCAGAAAAAATCCCTTAACCTATCTTTAATCTCAGCAGGCATTTCAGCCCGCTTCTTCGTTACAGCATCTATGAAATAAAGTGTTACCACACCAGTGTTTAATAATTCTTTCTTTTCATTGAAGATGGCTCCATCAAAAATGATCTTATGATGTTCAGGTAATTCCTTTAAGGTAATGGTAACCGTCAGCAAGTCGTCATAAAGCGCAGGCCTTAAAAAACGTATGTGCATATCTGTTACTGCCATAAAAATACCCATCGCTTCAATCGATTTATAAGTAAATCCAAGCTGGCGCAATGCTTCCGTACGGCCTATTTCATAAAACTGGGCATAGTTGCCATAATAAACGACTCCCATCTGATCGGTGAGTGCATAATGTACTCTTATGGTTGTGCTGGCGGTATACAATTGCTAATCTTAAAATTATTTAAATAATTATTTTCCAATCGCCGCGTCGAGGCTTGCTCTGCCGGGGCCACATAATAATATTACGAGCGCTGCAGCAAGATATAAAAATCCTTTTTCACCTTTGCCTAAAATATCTGCATGAGCAGATACGAAAACCACAACAGTCATACTGATAACAATGGGGATGCAGGCGAGCCTCGTAAACAAACCGAGAATTACAAACAGGGAACAAAAGAATTCCGCAAATATTACGAGCGAAAGAGAAATCGTAGAACCGAGGCCTGCAAAGTTCATAAAACTGTGCCTTAATTCATTGAAGTGAATAAGCTTTTTATAACCATAACTCATTAAAAGTATCCCTACTGTAAGTCGTAATAAGAGCATGGCAATATTAAAAGCCTGGGGCGAATGACGGGTAGATAAAAAACGATTCATAGAGATTTACAATTTGGTTAACAAAGGTTTGCACAATTTACTTTCTTTTTGCTCCAGTCCATTTATAAGAAATATTGTGGTGTTTGTATTTTTGCGGGCAAAAGTAGCACACTGTTTACATTTCGTAGGTTTTTAAAAACATAAATTTTTTTTGATGCAACGCATATTAATTGTTCTCTTTTTCATCGCAAGCTCTTTTAATTCTTTTAGCCAGGCCAATTATGTAATTGCAGATCATGAAAAGGATTATAAAAAAGCGAAGGAATATTTTATCCAGGGAAATTATGCATTGGCATATCCTATATTAAAACCATTGATAGATAAATATCCGGAAAACACGACGAGCAGTCACGCTTACCTGAACCAGGATATCGAATATTATTATATCGTTTGTGGTCTCAAGCTTAACCAGCCTGTTGCTGAAGAGAGCGCCAAATTATTTGTTGATGCGGCTAATAATGAACCTCGCCAGCAAATGATGAGTTTTCATTTAGCGCGCTATTATTTTACCCGCAATGATTTTGCAAGAGCAATTGTTTATTATGAAAGAGCGGGTTATGATAACCTGAGCAATGATGAGATCGCGGATGCTAAATTTGAATTGGCCTATTCTTATTTTAATACCGCAGATTATGAAAAAGCCAAACCGCTATTTAACGAGATACACCAGCTTCCATCTAATAAATATTATAACGACGCCAATTATTATTATGGCTACCTGAGTTACCAGGACAAAGATTTTGCGGAAGCACTTTCTTCTTTTAAAAAAATAGAGAATGTAGAGAAGTTTAAAAATGTAGCTCCATATTATTTAGCGCAAATATTATATTTCAATGGTGACCATGACAAAGCCTTAACTTATGCTGAGACTGCGTTATCACAACCGAACACCAGCTTCAGTAAAGAGTTGAAATTGTTAACCGGTCAGATTTATTTTGAGAAAAAACAATTCGCCAAAGCGCTGCCCTTACTGGAAGGTTACGTAAATAGTTCAGATAAAGTTTCTAAAGAAGTAATGTATGAACTGAGTTATTGTTATTACAATGCCAACCAGGTGGAGAAAGCGATTGCTGGTTTTAAACAATTAAGCAATGAAAAAGATTCTTTAGGTCAAAACTCTATGTACCTGTTGGGCGACCTTTACCTGAGAACGAATCAAAAAGCCAATGCACGCACAGCTTTCAAGTACAGCGCTGATAATAACAGCAATCGTTTTCAACAGGAAGTTTCGCGGTTTAATTATGCGAAACTTTCTTATGAACTGGGCTATAATGATGTAGCGCTTGCCTCAATCAATAATTTTTTAGATCTGTATCCTACTTCAGCTTATTCAAATGAAGCAAAGGAAATTTTAATAAACCTGCTGACAAATTCAAATAATTATGCCGAAGCATTAAGGCTATTTGAATCATACGGAAAGCCAACACCAACGATGCAGCGGATACTTCCAAAAATTTTATTTGGACGGGCAATAGAATATCTTGATGGCCAGCAACTCAATGAAGCCGATAACCTGTTATCAAAAATAATCAAAGACCCCAATGCCGGCACAGTACTGCCTTTTGCTTACTTCTGGAAAGGAGAGATCGCTTACAGGCAATCGCGCTATGAAGACGCCGCAAAAAATATCAGTAGCTATTTACAGGATGGTGGGATACAAGGTGAGGCATCACCTACGAATGCGCATTATGTATTAGGTTATAGTTATTTGAAGTTACAGAATTATGCGAAGGCTGCGGAAAATTTCAAAGAGGTTGCCTCCGCAATCAGTGCTACTTCTTCAGCAATTCAGCAGGATGCGTTTGTGCGCACTGCGGATGCATATTTTATGCAAAAAAGTTATGGACAGGCGAAAAGTCTTTATCAAAAAGTAATAGACCTTTCGCTGCCACAAAGTGATTATGCGTTGTATCAGCAGGCATTGATCAATGGAATAAATAATACAACTGAAAAAATAAAAACGTTCAACGCGCTTGTACAGCGCTATCCAAACAGTGACCTGGTGCCTGAGGCAAATATGCAAATTGCTAATTCATATATGTTGCAGGAAAGATTCAGGGATGCGATTCCTGTTTTAAACAAAATTATCAATGATAAAAAAGCAACAGCACTTTATCCAAAAGCATATTTAAAAATTGGTCTGTCATATTATAATATGAATAATAATGCAGAGGCGCTTAAAAATTATCAGCAATTAGTAAATCTGTATCCCGCGTCTGACGAGGCTTCAGAAGCAATGGAGAATGTCCGCAATATTTATATTGAAATGGGCAAGGCGGATGAATATGTAACTTTTGCAAAAAAGGCCGGTGTAAATGTGAGTGTTTCTGAAACTGACTCACTCACTTATACTGCAGCAGAACTAAAATATTCCGGTGGTGATTGCAGCGCAGGTATCGAAGCATTTAAAAATTACCTCTCTAAGTTTCCAACCGGTTCTTATGCAATTAACGCGCAGTTTTACATGAGTGAATGTTACTCAAAAAATAAAGACTGGCAAAATGCTGTGAAGGGCTATGAGGCTGTTGTTGAGAAGGGTAGTAGCGCTTTCGCGGAGAGAGCAGCGCTGGCAGCGGCACGGATCTATTATATCGAGCTGCAGGATTATCAAAAATCCAAAACATTATTTACAAAACTGCTACAGGTATCAACCACTCCGGAAAATCAATTGGAGGCATTGCGCGGACTTACAAGAAGCTATTACCAGACAAAAGATTTTGCGCAGGCAAATGCTGCTGCAAAAGAATTGCTGACCAAAAAAGGAATCAGCACAGATGATAAAGCGATTGCCAACCTCGTGCTCGGAAAATCTTTGCAGGCAAACAATCAGTGTGGCGATGCAATGGATGCATTCAAACAGGTAATTGCATTAAACAAAGGAGTATGGGCAGCTGAAGCGCGGTATGAAATTGCGCATTGCTATTATATAATGAATCAATTAAGCGCTTCTGAAAAAGCTGCATTGGAAGTAATAAAAATAGCCGGTGCGGATTATTGGGTAGCCCGGTCTTATATTTTGTTAGGCGATATCTATGTAATGCAAAAAGATTATTTCAACGCAAAGGCCACCTACCAAAGTGTTGCACTGAATGCCACCATCCCTGAATTGAAAAAAGAAGCACAGGATAAATTGGATAAAACCCTGGCAGATGAACAGGCTAATTCCAAAGTAGAAAGTCCGCAGAAAAAATAATTAATAAAAAGATTGACCCATATAGTTGTTATGAAAAAAAGATATTTAAAGATTTTAGTATTCGCATTGGTTTCGCAATTGGTATTGACAAATGCATATGCGCAGGTAGATACTACACATAAGCAAACGATCGAGATCACCTCGAGTTATAAACCTGCTCTGCGTGACGTGGTAAAAATAAATCTTTATGCCACTGCAATACCTGCAGATACAAGTAGGCCGCGGCTTGCCTATAATATTCCGGCTCAGAATTTATTTTATTTATACCAGGCTGTTACCCTTAAGCCGCTTGCTTTGCAAAGTGATACCAACCTTTTATTGGGTGGTCGCAATATTTTAAAAGTTGGTTTTGGTAATTTCACGACGCCCTATATTTCCGGCGCCATGAGTTTTGGTGATGGTAAAAAAAGTTTGTTGAATATTTATGGAGATTATATTTCTTCAAAAGGAAAAATCGTCAACCAGGATTTTAGTGAATTAAAATTAAAAGGCGCGGGAAGCCTTTTCAATGCAGGCCACGAAGCCTATGGCAGCGCTGAATTTGCACAGCATGAATATTATCAATATGGTTATGATCATAGCACTGTTGGTTTTGATAAAGGTTTCATTCGCCGCAGTTACCAGGATTTCGCTGTATCTGCCGGATATAGAAATATGGATGTGAATAGTGTGGGCGTGAATTATGACCCCCATTTTACTTTCCATTCATTCAACCGCCAAAATAAAATAGGTGAAAATACTTTTTCATTTATGTTGCCTGCGGATAAAAAGTTTGGTGATCATGTCGTTATGAAAGTTGCCTTTTCGGGCAATGTAGATGCGTATCAAATAAAGAGCAGCAACCAGAAAATAAATAACCAGCTTTACCAAATAGCACCAGAGTTAATTTATTATAGTGATGCGTTTACTTTTCACGGAGGAATTACGCCATCATGGAATAATAAAGTTGTAAGCATCCTTCCTAACCTGTATGCTGAGTTGCAGCTTCCGCAAAAATTATTTTTGATCCAGGGTGGTTGGGTAGGCCGGTTTATCAATAACAGTTTCCGCACACTTTCCAATGAAAATCCGTTTATAGAAGACCCTTCATTTTTCTATAACACTAAAGAGATGCAATACTATGGGGGCATCAAAGCTACTGTGGGTAAGCATTTCACCTTTAACGCAAAAGCCGCTTATATATCTTATCGTGATATGCCGCTGTTTATCAATGACCAGGTTATAGGAAATACATTTTTAGTTGTGAATGAAAGTAAGCTGGATAATTTTCAAATTCATGGTGATATGAATTTCATTAGCCAGGATAAATTTACCCTCACCGCCGGCCTTGATCTCAATTCTTATACCGGGCTGAAAGATAATACACAGGCATGGGGGCTTTATCCTTTAAAATTGCAGGGTTCCTTCAGGTGGAATGCTTTCAAACAGGTATTGTTTAAAGCGGATCTTGCTGCTTTCAGCGGTGCAAAAGCACTGGATCATGGTAATGTAAAAACTCTGAAAGGCGGCACGGATATCAGCGCGGGTGCAGAGTTTAAGATAAACAGCAAATTCAGCGCATGGCTTGATTTTGATAATATTCTTAACAGCAAATATGAAAAATGGAATAACTATCACGTGTATGGCTTCCAGGCAATTGGTGGTGTAATTATTCATTTTTAATTATCGAAAAACTGCTTCAATAAAGAATTAGCTTTGTCATTCTATGCAGCATTTAATTACATCTTTTATTATTCAATCAGATACTTGTTCACTTCCGGAAATAGGAAGGTTTAAAAAAGTGTATTCAACAGCATCCACTGATATTGCAAACCAACAAATTTCTCCTCCCCATGAAGAAATAAAATTCCAGGAACGGTCAGAAAATCTTTCGGAAGAATTGATCAGTTATGTAGCTTTTAAAAAACAAATTTCAATTGACGATGCCGGGCGGGAACTACATGATTGGTGTAAATCTGCTAAAGAGCGGTTGGATAATAATGAATCTATAAAACTGGAAAGCGTAGGCACTTTGAAAATGACCCACAGTGGTACTTTATATTTTCATCCTGAAGAAACAGAAGCCCTGCCACCTGTAGATGCACAGCGGGTTATTCACCAGAATTCGGAGCATGCAGTTTTGGTTGGCGATAAAGAATCTACCAATACTTTGATGAATGAATATTTAAACACCGAACCAGAGGTAAAGATGGTGCCATGGAAAAAAATGGCAGTCGTGTTAGCACTTCTGGCTTTGCTTTTATTGGTAATTTATTTCCGTAATTATGATGCACAAAATAAATTTGGAAACAAATCAACTTTCACTGCTGAACCACCGCGCGCGACATATATTGCTCGCTAAAAAACTAATCACTTTAATTTTCCTACATGATCTTAAGCGCTTGTCCTGCTTGTAATTCCGGAGATATTCATTTCGCTCTTTCGGTAAAGGATATATCTATCTCCGGTGAGACATTTGAAGTGTGGGAGTGTGGCAACTGCTCATTGAGGTTTACACAGAATGCACCTTCTGAAGAAAATATCAAGCCTTATTATCAGTCTGAAAACTATATCTCTCATTCCAATACCAATAAGGGCCTGATCAATAAATTGTATCATAGCGTAAAAAAGATCACGCTCAATAAGAAGCGGAAAATCATTATGAATGCAACAGGTTTATCGACCGGGAAAATAT
>JBDTXP010000115.1:0-7094 GCA_040006135.1 Ginsengibacter sp.
GCGTTTTTCAATGCATTTTTATTGTCGCCAATTGCAGCATAGCCGCGCATTAACCCGGCGTATGTGGTAAACTGCCCGGGATTCTTAGTTGCATTCATTTTAAAAACTTCCAGCGCTTCAGCATATTTTTTTTCTGTAATTAATTTCCTTCCATACTGATGCAATTCTATCATTGTGGCCATCGACAAAGCTTCTTTATATAATTGATCTGCACCTTTTAGATCACCTTTCTTTTGCAATATCATTGCCCTTGTCGTAAGTGTTCTAAAATTTGTCTCTCCAATAAATTTGCCATTGATCGCAAAATCGCTCCATGTATCAGCGTCGTTAAGATCGTTGTGGTCAGCGGCGAATTGCGCTGCCTGAACCCAGGCTTCAGATTTAAATCCTTTACTGGAACGCAACTCATTTCTAAAAGATTCCAATTGTTGTTTTGCAAAATCCACGGAAACGGTGAAAGGAATTTTTAATTTTTCCCATTGTAGTGCAACTACCGCACTGGTATCTGTCTCATCCATGAACTCATATTTAAGGCGTTCTACTGAATTGCTTAAGGGAAGAGTTTTTACATTTACACGCAGTGCATCCTCTTTCGGATCATAAAAAAATGAACCCCAACTGGTAGAATTTTTACTAAATATTAAAGTGGCAGTTCCTTCGCCCATTGCTGCAAACAAAGCATAAGTGCCCGCGGACAATGGTTGTTGGTCTATATATACATTTGTGCTGAATGTAATGGTTGTATTTTCATTAGCCCCTGCTCGCCATGGCGCATTTTTGCTGCTGCCGAATCCAAGATCCATAAAACCTGTATGCACCAGGCCATTCCATATTTTTTCCTTCACGTCCCTTTACTGCAGGCCTGTCATAATGAATAGTAACATCCGTTATTCCAATCCTTTCACCTACAACCGCTTTTTTATTACCACCATCTGGCGGAGTTGTAAGATCCTGGGCAAACAAAAATGAGTTACAAAAAAAAATTGATAGGAAAAGAAATATGGATTTCATAAAAACATTTTAGTTGTTTATTTATTGAATTTAAATACAAAAATTATACGTTCCCATAAAATATGATGAGTGGAAAAAATACTGCGTTCCAAGCAGGTGATAATTATTACTCATTGAAAAGGTAAAACAAGACCACATTTAAAACAAGTTTCAAATAGTTTTGGCACAGTTTTTAAAGGTAACTTACAATTCATATTTTAAACTAAAAAACCAAAGTCATGTTACGTATTTTAAAAGTCTTTGCCGCTGGCGCTGTGCTGGGCCTTCTATTTGCCCCACAAAGCGGACGAAAAACCCGCAAGAAATTAGGAAAAATATTCAGCGATTATAAAAAAGATGCAAAGGATTATGTTCTGGATGTAGCAGACGGAGTTGAAACAAAAGTGAAATCAGCCAAGAAAGCAGTCAAGAAATTTTAATTTTATATCTCAAAAGATCATAATGGGCATTACATATGCCCATTATTTTTATTTGCCTGCTATACTTTCAGCATGCACTTACAATCATCAAAAATTTTATGGATTTAAAATCAGGTTTTCCTTTTAGCCTTATTAAAAATGGGTTATTACATAATTATGCCTCGCTAAAAGAATCCGGTGAAACAGAAATAGTCATTCTTGGAGGTGGGATATCTGGAGCATTGGCTGCTTTCTATCTTACCCGTGCCGGCTTACAATGTACTGTGATAGATCATCGAAATATTGGCCTTGGTAGTACTTGTGCGAGCACTTCTTTATTACAGTATGAAATAGATGTGCCTTTATGTAAACTTAAAAAAATGATAGGTGATCGTAATGCGGAACGTGCCTATCATTTATGCGCACAGTCAATTGACACTATAAAAGAAATTGCAGAGTTAATAGGTTATGATCAATTTGAATACAAGTCCAGCTTGTATTATGCAGCGAATAAAAATGATGTATCGTTTCTAAATGAAGAATTCGGAGCGAGAAAAAAGAGTGGATTTGATGTCTCATTACTAAATGCGCAGGAAATAAAAAATCAATATGGTTTTAATTCGACTGCAGCTATACTTTCAAAATTAGGTGGCCAGGTAGATGCTTATACTTTTACACATGCACTACATCAATATAATATCCAGAAGGGCTGCAGAGTATTTGAAAACACAACCATAAAAAAGATCGATCACCAAAAAGAAAATGTCTTGTTGACAACAAAGGATAATTTAACGATAAATTGCCGCCACCTTGTGTATGCTACCGGCTATGAAACAGTAAATTTTATTAAAAAGAAAATAGTTAACCTTCATTCCACGTATGTAATTGTTAGCCCTCATGATACTATTCAGGAAAATACACAATTGGATAAAACTTTGATTTGGAATACTGATGATCCTTATCTCTATATGCGTACTACTCAAGACGGACGACTAATAGTGGGGGGACGAGATGAACCCTTTTATAATCCCGAAAAACGAGACAGGCTTCTTGATAAAAAAGCCGCAAAACTGGAACAGGATTTTAATAATTTATTTCCTGAAATAGCTTTTGAAACAGAGTTCAAATGGACCGGAACTTTTGGAACAACGAAAGATGGCCTCCCTTTTATCGGACCTTACAAAAAGTTACCTAATAGTTTTTTCTCATTAGGTTTCGGCGGTAATGGGATTACATTTAGTGTGATCGCTGCACAAATAAACTGCGATATTATTTTGGGAAAACTTAATCCGGACAGAGAAATTTTTAAATTCGAAAGATAATAGATAATATCACCTAATTGCACACAGAAACAAAATCACTAATCATTTAAAAAACGTTTGTCTATCTTCATTAAATAATAAAAAATGGAACCTGATAAAGAAAAACTTTCCCTGAATGAACTGCCGCTGACGATTCGCCGTTCCATTGAATTTATAGGGATCTTCTTCCTGGTAACAGCATTGGTTGCAGGTCATTCAGTAATCGCACCATTGCTCACAGCTATCTATGCAGCCATGGTAATTTTACCGGTCTTCCGTTTTTTTTGCAGGCGACACTGGCCGGAATCTTTAGCTATCTCTGCCGCGCTAATAATATTATTGCTTGGTGTAGCACTGATCATTTGGTTTTTTTCTTACCAGGTTGGAAACTTAATGACAGACTTGCCTCGCATAAAAGAGAATATTGCAATTCATCTAAAAAGTCTCAGCTCCTGGATCAATAGTAAAACTCACTATTCTACAGATAAACAATTGGAAATTCTTAATGAACAAAGTGGTAAGTTTTTAAATAATGCGGGTGGCCTCGTTTCAGGTGCTTTTGCTTCTCTTTCCTCTATCCTTATTTTCATTGGTCTTCTGCCAATTTATATTTTCCTTGTTCTTTTTTATCGAAAGATTTTGTTACGCTTCGTTTATTTGTGGTTTCCTATCAAAGATCATCCCCGGGTAGAAGAGAGTATTCACGAGACTGAATCCATAATCAAGAGTTATTTAGTTGGCCTATTAATTCAAATAAGTTATATCACAATTTTGTTAGGAGGTGGTTTAATGTTATTTGGAATTAAACATGCCTTATTGATCGGGATCATTTTCGCATTGCTCAATCTCATTCCCTATGTCGGCGCTTTATTCGGCAACATTATTGGCGTATTACTCACGCTCACTGCCTCGCAGGATCTTGGGCCGATACTTACAGTACTTATCATCATTGCAGTTGTGCAGTTTCTGGACAACAATATATTGATGCCAAAAATTGTAGGTAGTAAGGTAAAAATAAATGCGCTGGCAACGATTGTGGGTGTTATTATCGGTGGAAGCATTGGTGGCATTTCCGGGATGTTTCTTTCCCTGCCTACCATTGCTGTTTTAAAAATTGTTTTTGATCGCACAGACAACATGAAACAATGGGGGGTGCTGCTCGGAGATGAAATACCTACTGAGACACATATGTGGAGATACCTCAAGAAAAAAACAAGAAGGAAGAAAAAAGAAACAACAGATTGATTACTACCTACATTATTTTAAATTCATAGATTCAATAATTGACTCAATTTTCTTTTGCAAACTTTCCTGTACTACATCAAATTCTTCCTTTTTATTTAGCGGCTCATTTACGCTGAAATAAAATTTAATCTTTGGTTCTGTGCCACTAGGGCGCGCAGATACTTTCGTGCTTTTATCTGTTATAAATTGTAACACATTACTTTTTGGAAAATTAAGTGCCGTTACATTACCAGTCTTAATATTTGTCGAGGTTAATAACTCGTAATCTAAAATATCAGTAACAACTTCTCCTGCGATAAATTGTGGTGGATTATTTCTAAACGTGGTCATCATTTCAGAGATTTCTTTTACACCATCCTTCCCTTTTTTTGTAAGGGAAATAAGCTCTTCATAATAGAAGCCATATTGCATGTATAAGTCAATCAATTTGTCAAATACTGTAAGTCCCGCTTCTCTCTCCACTGCGGCCATTTCACAAATAATCGCAACAGCACTTACTGCATCCTTATCTCTCACATAATTCCCGATCATCAATCCAAAACTTTCTTCACCACCTATGACATAATTTTCTTTCGGTTCCTTCTCTCTGATTAATTCTGATATCCATTTAAAACCAGTAAGGGTATTATAGCAGGATATTTTATTGTGCGCTGCGATTACATCAATCATATCTGTAGTTACGATCGTTTTGATAACCATGTCATTTGGTTTAGCCAATCCCTTATTTTTTCTTGCTTCAATGACATAGTTGAACGCCATCATTGCTGTTTGATTACCATTCAGCAATACCCATTCCCCATGATTATTTTTTACACCCACTCCCACCCTGTCAGCATCGGGATCAGTACCCAAAAGAATATCTGCGTCTAAATCTTTCGCAACCTGCAATCCAATACTCATAGTTTCTTTTTCTTCCGGGTTAGGATAAATTACTGTGGGAAAATTACCATCAGGCGTAGCCTGTTCTTTCACTATCGAAACATTATCAAACCCAAATGCAGCAAGTGCTTTGGGCACTAGCATAATTCCCGTTCCATGAATAGGAGTATAAACAATCTTAAGATCGTGTTGGTTTATGCAAGCCTCAGGATTGATACTTAGGCCTTTCACCATTTTCAAATATGCGTCATCTATTTTACCTCCAATAATTGAAATATTCTCATCCTTACCCGACCATTTTACATCATCAATAGATTTAATCTTTTCAACTTCCGCGATCACATTTTTATCGTGTGGAGGCACGAGTTGTGCCCCATCATTCCAATAAGCTTTGTAGCCATTATATTCTTTAGGATTATGTGATGCAGTAAGTACTACTCCTCCCTGGCATTTCTCGTGCCTTATCGTAAAGCTCAACTCAGGCGTAGGCCTTATGCTTTCAAACAATAAAACTTTTATACCATTTGCAGCAAAAATATGGGCGACTATTTCGGCAAACTCGCGACTGTGATTTCTTACATCATGTGCGATCGCAACTTTTACCTCAGGGAAAGAATTTTTCAAATAATTAGCATACCCTTGAGTGGCCATACCAACTGTATACTTATTCATCCTGTTAGTACCTACTCCCATTATACCACGCAAGCCTCCCGTACCAAATTCAAGATCTTTATAAAATGCATCTTCGAGTGAATTTGCATCATCCGACTGCAATTTTTTAATAGCTTCTTTGGTTTCATCGTCATATTTTCCTGATAACCATTCCTGGATTTTTTTCTCTGTTTGTTTTTCCATTATATTTATTTCAATTTTTAATTAACAACAATTATTGACAGCCCGTTCTCTATTAATTTAAATTTGCGCTTACATGTTTTCTGCAAAATCCACTTTCCTTTATTTAGGACTGCTTTTCACAGGCAGTCATGCTGCCCACTCTCAATCGCAAGTTAACTTCAAACCGGAAAATAGTTTATATAATTCTTTAAATTTTAATGCACCATCCGGCGGCGGCGATTCAATTCAATTTAATAAAAAAAGAATCAGGCTGGTAACTGCTGCTAATATTGTAGGCTATGGTGGAACATTAATAGCACTCAATTACATCTGGTATGCTAATTATCCGCGTTCCGGATTTCATTTTTTTAATGATGATGCTGAATGGCAACAAATGGACAAAGTCGGCCACGTTTATAGCGCCTATATAGAAAGCAATGCAAGTATGGAAATGTGGCGCTGGGCAGGGCTTTCACGAAAAAAAAGGATATGGATAGGCGGACTTAGTGGTGTCGCCTATCAGTCTATTATTGAGATACTTGATGGCTTTTCTTCTGAATATGGTTTTAGCCCCGGTGATTTTACAGCCAATATTATAGGATCTGCGACTTTTATTTCCCAGGAATTAGCATGGGATGAACAAAAGATAAAATTAAAATTTTCATTTCACCGTAAAAATTATGGCGACGATCAGCTTGATATGCGGGCAAATAAAATCTATGGAAAAAGCGAAGCAGAAAGATTTATTAAAGACTACAATGGGCAAACCTATTGGGCTAGCGCCAATTTAAAATCATTTTTTAAAGAAAGTAAATTTCCTCCTTGGCTTAATCTTGCTGTTGGCTACGGCGCAGAAGGTATGTTTGGAGCAAGAAATAATATTGCAACTGATGCTAATGGAAATATCACTTTTGATAGGAGTGATATCAGGCGTTATCGTCAATGGTATATTGCACCTGATATTGATCTAACTAAAATACATTCAAACAGCAAAGTGGCAAAGGTTCTTTTGTTTGTGGCTAATTCTTTTAAATTTCCTACACCATCACTGGAATTTTGTGAAGGATCATTTAAAGCCCATTGGCTTACTTTTTAGAAAAATACACTCATTCGATCACGGCATTCTGAATTTTATTGCCAGATAAATTCACAATAATTTTTTCGCTGTGAGCAGTAGCTACAGACAATCCCACATAATCTGCCGATGCAGGAAATTCGCGATAGCTACGCTTTACCAACACAAGTGTTTGAATTTTCTTTGGATAAAAAGCAAGGAAAGGTTTTAATGCATAAATTAATGTCTTACCTGAATTGGACACATCATCAACAATGATAACGGTCTTGTCATTGAAATTTATTTTATCAGAGACCGAGCATTTTTGTGGATCTTTTTTATTGATATCAATTTCAGTAATAACTACTTTAC
>JBDTXP010000116.1:0-7054 GCA_040006135.1 Ginsengibacter sp.
AGTGCCTGTAATATTTCAACTGGCATAAATGATGCGATAATTCCTAAGGCTCCCATGATGAAAGCACTTGCTGTCATTAGTAATTTTGTATTCATCCGATTGTAGATTAAAAGAGTGATTTTTTGATAAAGTGATTTATCTTAAATATTGTAAGCATATAATAGCTATTCCTAAAACAATTTCAACAATCATCATCGAGTCAAAATATTTTCCGGCAGAGCCAACCTTTGACCTGGAATATAATCTGCCAAGACCTGAGAAAATAACTACAAGCCCGATAAAATAAACTAAGTCATTATCTTTTTCTAAATGAAAAATAACCCAGGCTACCAGGAAGCCGAGACTAAAATAAATTCCGCTTAAAAATCTAAAAAGATTATCTAAAATTTTTACTGGCTCTATGTTCGGCGGAAGAAAAGAATTTGCTCCTTTTAATAAAAGATTGGTTCCTCCTAAAAGGCAGATCAAGGTAACAATGCTTAATATGATTTTAATAATTAATTCCATGTAATTTCAAAATTTGTTAGTTTAATTATTATTTTCTTATTTTTTTCCGGGTTCGAAGTTCGGATTTACATAGATCACAAATCATGGCATGATAAACAATTAAATTTTATACCGAGGTAAGTTTATTGAAAAGCTGGTAATCTGTTTTAATTTGGAATCATAATTATCGATAATAAAAAAATGAAGTTAAATACAATATTTAAAAATTTTTTTCCGGAAAAATCAAGAAGGGCGTTGTGAATGCGACTTAAATAATTTTCTTTAAAAATTTAAAATACTTAAAAGGAATATACTTGAATGGTAAATCAATCCACGTTGGAGTAGTTACAACCGACCTTTTGTGGCTAAAAGCCAGAAAACTTTCTTGTCCATGATAATTTCCCATTCCACTGTTACCTACTCCTCCAAAAGGTAAATTATCATTTCCAATATGCATCAAAGTATCATTAACGCATGCACCACCAGAAGTTGTTTTCGCTAATAATTCTTCCGCTTTTTTATTTTTTCCAAAATAATATAATGCTAAAGGTTTTTCATTTTTATTAATGTAGCTAATAGGTTCTTCGATATTTTCAAACGTCATTACCGGTAAAATGGGGCCAAAGATTTCTTCCTGCATTACCGAAAAGTCAGGTTCAACATTATCAATTATCGTCGGAGCAATAAATTTTTCCTTAGCATCAATCTCGCCACCAGTATAAATTTTGCCTTGATCTAGTAATCCTGTCAATCGTTCCATTGCATGATCATTTACGATACGTGGATAAAAACGGCTTTGCTTTATATCATCACCATACATTGACTTTATATTAGCTGCAATTTTATTTAATAATTCATCCTTGATGGAATGGTGTGCATAAAGATAATCAGGGGCAATACAAGTTTGTCCCGCATTTATTAATTTCCCCCACGTGATGCGCCTGGCTGCAATATCAATATCTGCATCTGCATCCACGATGCATGGACTCTTACCACCCAATTCTAAAATAACCGGCGTTAGATTTTCGGCAGCAGCTCTCATAACTACTTTTCCAACTCTAGGACTGCCGGTAAAGAAAATAATATCGAAATGTTGAGCGAATAAAATCGTGTTGGTTTCCCTGCCACCCTGCACCACACTAATGTATTTTGAATCAAAATTTTCTGCAATCATCTCCTCCATTATTTTGGCAGTATTTGGCGTATCGGGCGATGGTTTTAATATACTACAGCAGCCAGCGGAAATGGCCCCAACCAGCGGATTCATAAGCAATTGAAAAGGATAGTTCCAGGGTGCAACTATCAATGCTATACCTAAAGGTTCATAAATTATTTTACTTGTTGATGGGAGCAGGAAAATTGGTGTTGTTACTTTTTTTGGTTTCGCCCATTTTATTAAATGCTTTATATGATTATCAATTTCCCGCAAAACTAAACTGATTTCTGTGAGGTAAGCTTCTTCAGGTGATTTATGTAAATCCTTCCACAAAGCATCCTCAATTTTAGCCTGGTATTCTATTATCGTTTGTTTTAACTTATTAAGCTGAGCCAATCTATAATTAATATCTTTCGTTTGTTGAGTTGAAAAAAAAGCACGCTGATCAGTGATATGTTTAACAATTATTTCTTCGGTTGTTTCTGTCATGACAATAATTTTTATTAACTGTTTAGTTTTTGCGACCTGTAAAATGCTCCATTGTTTTATAGATTCCTAAAACACTTCCGGCAAACCAATCAAATACTTTAAAGGGTAGGAGTGCCTGCGAAAATCTTGTAACTCTATAAATATATCCCGGAATGGTGACCATTATTTTATTTTTCTCTATTGCTTTCACGATAGTAAGTGCTGCGCGCTCCGGATCAAGAATGGGGATTTTTGACTGAACGCCATCAAACATCCCAGTATTGATATAATATGGCAGAACTGTTGTTACATTTACTTTCTTTTTTAACTGTTCCATTTCAAGGCGCAAACTATCAGACCAGCCAATTAGCGACCACTTGCTTGCTGCGTAAACCGACATTTTAGGATTCGAAATTAAACCACCGGAAGAAGCTATGTTACAGATATGTCCTGAATCCTGGAAAATCATGTCTCCTAAAAATTCGCGAGTGATCAACATGGGTGCATTGGCATTTATCTCCATCGTTTTTATAATGTCAAAAGCAGTATGTTCATGAAAATATTTGCCAACCACAATGCCGGCATTATTAATCAGCACATCTACTACACCTACTTCTTGTTTTAATTTTTTAGCGGCTTCATGTATTTCGTCGGCTTTGGAAATGTCCACGAGAAATCCTGCTACATTTCCTTTAGAAGAAAGTTCAGTAATTGTTTCATTCATTTTTTGTTGATCAATATCCCAGATAACTACCCTGGCCTTGCGTTCTAAAAATAGATGTGACATAATTTTTCCAATGCCGGATGCGCCACCGGTGATCAGCACTGTTTTACCTTCCAAATGTCTCATTTAATAAAAATTTTATTTTATTCGCAAAGGTAGTTGCACTGCAGTTTTTCAACAGTAACAAATGTTAACCTTATTATTATGCATAAACAATCTTGGCTTTCAAAAAGAGTGTATTTTTTAAATCATATAATTTATCACGATCATCAACTTAGGTTGTTACACTTTTTCATTTTAGTAGGTATGGGCGGAATAAATTTATATCTCCAAAATTGTATGGAAAGATTTGTGGTATTAAATCCCGTACCTAATATCCGTAGCAGGTGGAACAACAGGTGCTCCTCCATCTTTCTGATACCAGAACATATTTATTTCAATACCGCGAAAAAACTTCTGCGCTATAAGACCTCCCCTAATTATTTCTTCTTAAAATCACCGGCATTATACCATCACTAACTTTGAAAGATCAAAGTATTTTTTCAATGCTGCAATTACCTCACTCAGTTTTAATGCTTTGGTTTTATTTTCAAAATCAGTAAAATCACTTAGGTCCCTTTCATCGTTCATATAATCCAGTACCTGCGAGGCGAGGCTGTTGTCTAAGCCAAGCAGCGTTAAAATTTGTCACATACAATAATGATTTGAGTTTTTAATCTCTTACAATTTGGAATCGTTCTAAAGATATCAATTATATTATTATTGATATAATCCAGAAATTATTTAAGTAGTTTCAGTCTCTTGATTTCATTTTTGGCATTACTATTTTGTGGATTTAATTTTAAAGATTGTTCATAGTTTTTTATTGCCAAGTCTGTATCCTCCAGTTCAACATAAGCTTCTCCAAGACTGTCAAACGCGTTTGCACTTGAAGGATTTAAATATGCATTAAGTTTAAATATTTCTAACACATCTTTTAACCTTTTCTGTTTCATGAGTTTATATCCCCAACTATTTAAATCACTTTCTTTTATTTCAAAGCCGGTATTAATCTTTTTTATTTTTTCAAATTTTTTAACTGCATTTTGATATCCTGATTTTTCTAATTCAGTTCGAAGATTTTTAACCGAAGGTGAAAGCCCAAATCCATTAGACTCTTTCATGTCAGGAATGTAGAACCCAGCAAGCTCATCAATAAATGTGTCAGGTGTAGCACCTGATAAATTTGTCAAAACAATGATAGAAAGGTTGTCGTTAGGATAAACAAATACAGCAGAACGCCCGCCACCAACTGGTGCTGCGGCAGGATGATCTTTTCTTGTGATAATTGGCCAGCCTGCAGCATAGCCGTTTAACAGACTTGAAAAACCACCTGTTTTTCCATTATTTAATTTAGCTGGTGTCCAAAGAGTGGTCATATTCGCTTTTTCTTTTAAGAATTGGTTTTTTTGCAAAGCAATAATCCAATTCGCCATTTCTGTTGCTGTTGAACTCATGCCGGCTGCTGTTTGCAGAGGATAATCAAAAGCAAAAAACATATTCTGAAGCCTGCCCTTTCTGTATTGGTACTGTGCAGCAGCATGCTTTATCACGTCCCTGGTCGCGCCAAAACCAGCCATGATTGTGTTGAGCATTCCTGCTTTTAATAATTGTTCTTTTATAATAAATTCTGTAAAAGGCATGCCACTTAGAGTATCAATGATTTTTCCCAGTAATAAATAATTTGTTTGATTATAACTAAATTTTTCTCCGGGGTTAAAATCCATTGGAAGTGCGACTACCTGTTTCCATGAAGCCTCCAGGCCATAAGGTGAAATTAGAATTGCCTCCTCTTCATCCACTATATCTGGTATTCCGGATGTATGTGACAACAATTGTTGTATGGTAACCTGCCTCCAACTGTCCGGTAAATTATCAAGATAAGAAGATACAGGAGCAGATAACTTTAGTTTCCCTGCTTCTACCAATTGCATTATAGCAATCCCGGTAAATGCTTTTGTAATTGAATTAATAGTAAACATCGTACGGCTATCCACAGGAATTGAATCCTGCAAATTTGCTACTCCGTAATTTCCTTTTTTTACTATTTGTCCATTTCTAACAATGGCCAATTGTAATCCCGGAATTTTTCTTTCCTGCATTTGCTTTTTTAAAAAAACATCAATGCTATCAGCTTGAGCATACATCTTTTGAACAGGTAACATACCAAAAAGGAAACAAGCAAGCGAAACTATTTTATAGCGCATATTTTATATTTTTTCTTTGAACAGATCAAACTGCAAGAAAGGAAAAAGTATTGAGGGTAAGAGTTTTTTTTCTAAAATATGAAAATAGTGGCCACGCTGTTTTTATTAAAAATCAGGAATTATTATTGACTACAAAGGCAGGGTGGGGAGGCGGTCACAACCTTATAACTTTGAACAACTCTTTTATTTCCAGCATTGCGGGAAGATTATGCTACTGTTGAAATTTTATCAGTTCACTATTATAATCAATCGAAACTTTAAAATATTGTAAAAAAGAACCACCAATCGCACCTTTCACCACTTTATCCATTGAGCCAATCATACCCCGGCTCCATGCTTCGTCAGGTCTTTTGGCAAACCAAACCGGACCGGCAATTAAATTTCCCACTTTAACCTCCGGCACTTCAATTAAATCGGCTCCTGTCATTTCACCTTTTTCAATTACTCTCCAATCCGGATGTTGCTTATGCCAAATATCAAATATACTTTTTGCTATAAAAGATCCGCTTGTGGCTTTCTTGTTGCCAAATTCAGTTGCACTGTTTTCTCCCAGTAATAGTGTTGCCCCTGTGTCAAAAAGAACATCTATGATTTCTCCGTCAACCAGAATTTGCATACTTGGGTGGCCAAATCTTTTATTCCCTTGTCTGTCTTTCTTAAAACCAATTGATTGCGTATTTTCATCAGTCGCATTAACCGGTGTATTCACATATAATTTTCCTGCTTTATAATCAAAAGTCCAGGATTTATTGATGAAGAAAAACTGTCCTAAAAAAACATCGTGATGGACATATTTAGAAAATAGATCCATTCGTTCACTTGTGTCCGGGATTTCAAAAAAAGGATAATCAATGTGGGATTTATAATAGTTGCCGATTGTAGGATACGGAACCATATTACTGTCGAACAAATCTTTTGCAAAGATAAAATTGGTTTTGTCTCCATTAATGTCTACTTGTGAAATCTTTGACTCCAATATTAATTTTTGTAATGTTTTGTAATATATAGCTGTGTAACCACCACCTGTATCACAAAATCCAATTACGGTATCATGGTTAAGTGCTGGCATTTTAAGAAAAAACCTTCCGTCAATTAATGAGGATGGCAAATAAGTGGGTCTGGATGATGTAACTGTAACGGTTTGCCCCATCGCACTAATTGAAAATGCAATGAAAAAAGTGATAAGAATAATTTTCATGCCTTTCGATTTAAAAGTTGATTTTTTTTTATTTAATACGATAGTAAAGCTACACGCAGCTTTGCATCTTCCCAAACAATTTTCCATATTTATTCGCGGTAATCATAGGATAAATGGAGTCTTATGGTATTAATCCGGCACAATGGATTTTTGAGTTACGACCCGATAAATAAAATACTTAAATATGCTCAAAGCTGGCTTGCATTCAGGGCCTTATATTTAAATTTTATTTTGATCTGTCATTTAATATATGATTGTTTATAATCAATAAGAATAAGATTATTTTTGAAAATCAAATCTTTAAAGTCACCTAATTTTTTATTTAAAACGCATAATATCGGGACATAAAAATGGGAGTTGAACAATTTCAGAAGAATCCATCTATTACTATAAAATCATGGGTAGAAGCATACTCCGATAAAATGTATTCGTGGGCATTATATAAAACGAATAATAAGGAAACATCAGAAGACTTGGTACAGCAAACATTTATGATTGCCTATCAATCCTTCGACAAATTCGAGGATAGAAGTAACCCCAAGACATGGCTTTTTGGAATTCTCAATCACAAAATTGCCGATCATTTCCGGAAAATCTATCGCAATCCTGTTATAAATGAAAGTGACAGGAACCCGGAGGCGGGTAAAGATTTTTTAGATACTTTTTTTGATGCAGATGGCAGCTGGATAAAAGAACAGCGTCCAAAGCCCTGGCCTGAAGATGCTCACCTGTTTGATAATGCTGATTTTATAAAAATTATGCATTCTTGTATGAAT
>JBDTXP010000117.1:0-6985 GCA_040006135.1 Ginsengibacter sp.
ACTTTTTTGGCCGGTGTAATTCTGTCTTCGCCATACAAGATCATACTGTGTGAAATATCAATCATCAATACAGTTGAGGTCTGGCTTTTAAAATCAGTTTCTCTAATTGTAAGATCTTCCTCACTCATTCTAAAACTTTCAACGCCATGATTAATCTGTGCATTTCTGATTGATTCTGTAAAATCAATTTGTTCTAAAGTATCACCAAATTGAAATGGACGGGTTTCAGGATTTATCTCATCGCCTCCGCCCGGTTTAAAGGTTTGGTGATTTCCCTGCTTTGATTTTTTTAGTTTACCGAAAATTTCTTCAAGGCTTTTTTTTCTAATTCCCTGTTCGGTTTTATGGGTTATTTCAATGGTTCCCTTTTCTTTATTTTGGTCGATGTAACCTTTGTCTTTTAGGTCTTCGATAAAATCGCCCATTCCATAATCATTATCGGAAAGTTTGTATTCTTTATCCAACTCAGTTAGCCAACTAAGGCTCTCGGCTACATCGCCACTGGTATAGGTAAGTAACTGCATAAAAATATCCAGCAACTTTTCGAAAGAAGATTTTTTATTCTCGTTGGGGTCAAATTTAGAAAAATGGTGAGCGCGCATAATTTATAGGGTATTTCAATCTCAGCATTGCAATTTACGATAGAAAAAATTAAAAGTTTTTGTAAGACTTCTAGAATTTTAGGTGATGTACGGTCATTAAAAAAAAATGCACGACTGGCTTTTGCCAATCGCGCATTTTCATAAAATTATTATGACCTATGTAAAATTCCTATTGAGTTTTATCATGCACCTGGGTATCAATTCTAATTTTTTTCGGTGTATCTGGAATCGCCGGTCGATTCACAATTGTGCTTCCACTTTCTGTAGTAAGTACAGACGGTGGATTTTTAAAATATTGCTCCATACTATTTACCTGCTGCAAAAGTTGCTGCACAATCTGGTTATCGTAAGAAAGTGCTCCCTGCTTGTTTTCATCAAGGCTATTGAAATAAGTGATTTGCTGTTCCAAATCTTTACGGATAGAATTCGCTACTTTTTTTGCCAACACACTATCGCCGCTTTTCAAGGCTGCAAGCAAAAATTGTCCTGAAATTTGATTTTGCTGTTGTCTGCGCGATACCATTCCATAAGGGAAATTTTCTTGAAGCATATTTTTATCACATTGCTCTAACAACTTCAATGCATCGGCTTTTCTTCCATGATCAGAAAGACTATTTGCCACCTGGGCATATTGCATTCTAATTGTATTCAGGTGACGGCGATTTTCTTCATCAAAATAAACTCCTGGTTTATTAGCGTTTCCAAACTGAAATTTATTTTGCATTACATTAAATGCCCAATCGCGATTTACCTGGCCACCTTTCACAGGCACTAAACGATAGGTAAGACCATCGGCACGCAAATAATCCTGGAAACCCAATTCATCATAGAAAGATGTAAAGTATATAGGTCGTTTCCAGTTGTTTGCAGCTATAATATTTAAGATAGCACTTTCATTTTTCCCTAAAGCCTTTTTAGGAATGCTGAAAACCAGGTCACTCACTACACTATCATCTTTATTTACTGTTCCATTACTTTTCACAAGATTTACATCGACCGGAACTTTTACCGACTGTGTAGGAAATGCATTTATCACATCATCATTATTCAAATACACCATGTTAGGATCGTCACTACCTGCATAATCTTTCATCATTGTGTATAGATCCATCGGTTGGCTTTTATCAATATTTCTAAAACCTGGTAATTCAGGAATCAGGTAAACAGCATCTCTTTTACTCCCTATAATCTGTTCCGGCTTCCAAATCACATCAAAAGGCGCACTGTTATTTATTTTGTAGCGCATCTGATTTATATACCAATCTGTGCCAAGAAGGCTCGAGTTTATAACCCGCACATCTCTGCGAATACCCTGAACCTCCTGCGCATACCATAATGGATAAGTATCGTTATCCCCAAACGTAATCAGTATCGCATTAGGAGCGCAGCTTTGTAAATAATCAATGGCAAGATCACGAGCCAGTACTTTATTACTGCGATCATGGTCATCCCATTCCTGCGCAGCCATTAGAACCGGAACAGCGAGCAAGCATACTGCACCAGCAACATAAGTTGCCAGTTTTACATTAATAAATTTTTCAAATAACTCTTTTACATAAAGTACTCCGATGCCAATCCAGATTGCAAAAGCATAGAAAGAACCTACATATGCATAATCACGTTCTCTTGGCTGGTTGCCTGCCTGGTTAAGGTAAAATACAATTGCGGCTCCCGTAAAGAAAAATAATAGACCCACAACAAGCGTATCCTTTTTATCTTGCTTATATTGAAAAACCAATCCCAGTATACCTAAGATAAGGGGAAGAAAAAATAATTTATTATTGGCTTTATTATGTTTGATACTATCTGGCATTTTACTTTGATCACCAAGGCGAATGGCATCTATAAATGAAATGCCTGAGATCCAATTTCCATCACGCACATTTCCCATATCTATTCCTTGCAGATCATTTTGTTTGCCCGCAAAATTCCACATAAAATATCTCCAGTACATCCAATTGAACTGGTAGCTGAAGAAAAATGCGATGTTATCCCCCATTGTTGGCTTATCGTAATATTTTCCCGTTTTGGGATCTTTACCAATGCCGGCGAAATTTGCATAGTAATCTGCATGCCCCTGATCATTACTCGCATCCCACATACGCGGAAAAAAATGTACATCGGCGGGATCATATACAGTGTTTACTTTTTTACCATTTTTTTCATAGCGCGTGGCTCCTTTTACATAAGTATCTTCTACTTTTTGATCAGTGGGATCGGCAGTAAAGTCCTGGCCTTTTAAAAGAGGCCAATCACCATATTGTTCACGGCTCAGGTACCCTACCAGACTTACCGGATTATCAACATTAAACATGTCAATTGCAGGATTTGCATTGGAACGAATGAGCGTAGTATAATAAGTTGAAAATCCAAGAAGGACGAATGCAAAACTCCACATCGCTAATTTCAAAAAATTCCAATTCTTCTTCTTTGCAAGGCGAATCATAAAATATATAATCGCCGCAAGTAAAATGAAAAAGAAAGTGAACCCTGAAAAGAAAGGAAGTCCGAAACTATTTACAAATAAAATGTCTGTATCGCCAGCGAGTTTGATCGTCCATTGAATCATTGGTACCTGCACGATACCTGTGATAACGCAACCCGCTACGAATGCCCAGACGGTTCCCCATTTAGTAGTTTTATATCTTTTAAAATAATATACCATTACGATGGCAGGAATAGATAAGATACACAGAAGGTGAACTCCCACTGAAAGTCCAATAAGGTAAAAAATCAAAATCAACCATCTGTCCGCACGCGTGAAATGGCCATGAATTCCAACAGCCTGCTCGTCGGTAACATTTTGCTCCCATTTCAAAATCGCCCAAAAAACGATCGCTGTAAAAAATGATGAACTGGCGTAAACCTCAGACTCCACTGCGCTGTACCAAAATGAATCACTAAATGTATAAGCAAGCGCTCCAACAACTCCGGCCGCCATAATTGTAAAAAGTTGATTCTGCGTTAAGCCATTAACTGCAGTTCTTTCAACGATCTTCCGTGCAAAATGCGTAATGCTCCAAAAAAGAAATAATATTGTAAATGCACTCATAAGGGCACTCATACTATTCAAACCAAGTATAGCATTGCTCGGATTTGAAAAAGGAATCATGAATAACCTGCCAATTAAAATAAACAACGGAGCTCCCGGCGGATGTGGTATTTGTAGTTTATAAGCACTGCTGGCAAATTCACCACAGTCCCAAAAGCTCCCGGTAGCTTCCATGGTGGATAAATAAACAAAGGCGGCTATTGCAAATACCGCCCATCCTGTGATGTTGTTGATTTTTTTAAAGCTCATGCTGGGTTTTGATTTTAGAAGCGGCAAATATAAACTTATGATCTAAACTTTTTAAACGGTCTTTTTATTTTTATTAAACAGATTGTTAAATTACGACAAATATCGTACATCGTTACAGTTTTTTGACAAACGATTTTTTTGAGATGCTTTTTCACAAATTAAATTTTACAATTACTTTCGCGCGCAAATGAAGAAAGCATTTATTCAGCTTCACGTCGCAATATTGTTAGCAGGGTTCACTGCTATCCTTGGAAAATTAATTGAGCTGAATGAGGGATACCTTACAGTATATCGTATGTTTCTAAGTGCGGTAATATTAGGAGTCATATTATATTTCAAGAAAAACCTTCATTTTTTTTCTGCAAAAAATACTTTGAAAATGTTGGGTGTTGGCGCGATTATTTCACTTCACTGGCTCACATTTTATGGAAGTATTAAATATTCCAATGTTTCTGTCTCAGTCACCTGCTTATCTGCAATTGGATTCTTCACTTCTTTTTTTGAGCCGTTAATAAATAGAAGAAGAATTGATGTAATAGAAGTATTATTGGGTCTGCTTGCAATTGGGGGAGTCTACCTGATATTTAGTTTTTATCCTGAATTTAAAACGGGAATTATTTTCGGGATCATTTCAGCAATGCTGGCATCTCTATTCCCCATTATCAATAAAAAATTATTAGAGACTTATTCCCCAAATACACTCACATTTTTTGAAATGAGTGGTGGCGTTTTTGCGATGTGCTGCCTGCTGCCATTTTATTTTCATTTTTTCCCGGCAAAATATTTTATACCCACCCTTAGTGATTTCTTATGGCTACTGGTGCTGGCAGGCGTTTGCACCGTTTTCGCTTTCTATTTAAGCCTTAACTCACTAAAGAAATTATCAGCATTTACAACTAATCTCTCTTATAATTTTGAGCCAGTCTATTCTATCATCCTTGCATTTATAATTTTTAAAGAAAATAAGTTTCTTGGTCCGGGTTTCTATTATGGATTTACCTTAATTATTTTAGCTGTTAGCCTGCAAATGCTGCGTGTATATCATGATCGCAAAAAAGAAATGAACTTAGAGTTGGGTATTCAAAAATCAGTCTGAGTAATGGATCTCAAAGCTCAGCTCAGCAAAAGATTCATACATTTTACTTACGCCACAATATTTATCCTTAGAAAGATGAACCGCTTTTTCCACCTTTATTCTATCTTCCTGATCTACTTTAATACTGTAAAGGATTGACATTTTATTATACACAGCCGGCGTTTTATCTGTAAGATCACCTATTACCTTAATTGTAAAGTCTGAAAAATTTACGCGCATTTTTTCTAAAATGTCTACAATGTCTATTCCTGTACAACCCGCCAGGGAAGCAAGCATTAAAATTTTTGGTTGTGTGCCATGTTGTGGGTCCTTGTCAATCTCTACTTTATACCCCTTAAGATCTGCAGTGAAATGACCCTTTCCTGAAAAAGAAACATTGACTTCATTATGTCTCATACTTTTTTTTACAAATATCCTACATTATTAAGAGAGATGAGGAGCAAGAAAAGATGATAATTGGGGAGCGCTCATGGCCCCACTTTGACGCCAAAGTATTTTTCCTTCTTTAAATAAAACAAGTGTAGGTACTCCCTGTACCTGGTATTGTGAGGCAAGTGCAGGATTTTTATCAATATCAATTTTAATCACGCGAAGCTTGCCGGTGTTCTGCCTCGCGAACTTTAATAATTCCGGTGCCATTTGCTTGCATGGTCCACACCAGGTTGCATGAAAGTCAACTAAGACCGGCTGCTGATTTTTTATAACGTCGTTGAAAGTTTCCATAAAAAATAGGGTACATAAATTATGCCTATTGAATTTGTAAGTATTTCACAGAGGAAAACCCCAAGGAAAAGAGAACCAGAGAGAGAGTCGCATTCTTAAAATAAATATATTTCTTTCTTTATAATTTACTTTTTAATTCTGTGCCTTTTGAAAACTTAATTTTGGCATATGACTCCTCAAAGATATGATCGCCTTACAAAGGTTTTGAATCACCGGCAGCCGGATCTGACGATAGTTTTAGAGAATGTATTTGATCCCCATAATGTTTCTGCCGTTATGCGAACCTGCGACGCTGTGGGTATACAGGAAGTTTTCATACTAAATGATCGAATACCGCCTCATAAAAAATGGGGATACCGTAGTTCCTCAACAGCTACTGAGTGGTTAACCATTCACCAGTTTACTGATGCAGAAAGTTGTTTTAAAACAGTAAAAGAGAAATATGAAAAGGTTTATGCTTCACATCTTACTGAAAAAGCCGCTGATCTTTATAAAGTAGATTTTGCACAATCGATTGCTTTAGTTTTTGGTAATGAAACTTTCGGCATAAGCGATGGCATCAAACGATATATTGATGGCTATTTTACAATTCCACAAGTAGGTATCATTAAATCATTAAACATTTCTGTGGCTTGTGCAGTTACATTATATGAAGCCTTTAGACAAAAAACTAATAAGGGACACTATGAGAAAAATAAAATGTCACCCGAAGTTAGAAATGCATTGGAGGAAAAATGGAAGATGCCAAAGTAAAAGGTCTCTTGCTTTGCCATAATGCTATTTTGACGGTTTTCTTTTCCCAAAACTGACACGCCACTTTCTTTTCTGCCAACTAATCTGCAATGACCGCTTTGGTACAATTATTCGTGTACATTTGCCATCCGAAATAACAAATTAAAAATAATTAACAATTATGGCAAAGCAAAAATTTGAACTCTTTGATGATAGAGTTCTTGTAAAACCCAATGCGGCTGAAGAAAAATCTGCCGGAGGCATTATCATACCTGATACTGCTAAAGAGAAGCCTCAAAAAGGTACCGTTGTAGCAGTTGGCAAAGGAAAGTACGCCGAGCAAACCGGGAATTTAATTCCTATGACTGTAAAAGAAGGTGATGTGATCATGTATGGAAAATATGGTGGCACCGAAATTACAATAAATGGCGAAGACTATCTAATTATGCGCGCCTCAGATATATTAATTAAACTCAGTTAATAATCCCGATAAAAATCTAAAAAAATAAATAATATGTCTAAACAAATATT
>JBDTXP010000118.1:0-6975 GCA_040006135.1 Ginsengibacter sp.
CGGGAACTGCGTAATGTGGTAGAACGCCTCGTAATACTTTCAGGTAAAACTATTACTTCAGATGATGTAGAGAATTACGTTATGCCTAAGAAATAGGCATAATTTTTTGTTTCCAAATTTCGTTTAAACCGGTGACTTTTCAATTTCTATCGTGGAAAATTCCTGCTGAATAAAAGCTTATATTTTGTTCTCTAATAAGTGCATTATTAATTGATAATTAAATAATGAAGTCTTTGAATTATTCTGTTGAAGAATAAAATAAAAAATATATTCAAAGAAACTGCAACCTTTCCATAAACAAATACGTATTACTTTACATAAGATTCCTCAACTAAATTATTGGAATTACAAATTTTTTGGAAAAGACGCAAACTATATTAGCAGGATGCCTTGAGGGCAATCGCAAATATCAAAAAATTTTGTACGAGAAATATCACCTTTTTTCACTGAAGATAGTTTTTCGATATATCTATAATTATGAAGAGGCCATAGAAGTGAGCAATGATGGAATGGTGAAGGTGTTTCACAGTATTCAAAATTTCGTTTGTGACGGCAACAGCAATTTGGATAAGCACTTATCTGGTTGGATAAAACGTATTATGATAAATACTTCCATTGATCTTTTGAGAAAAAAAATGATGCTTCCTGAAATTGGAGGAATTGCGGAAAGTGCCTGGAATTTAAGTGATAAAACACCCTCAGCGGAACAAAAAATTATTTATAAAGAATTGATCATGCTCATAAAAAATTTACCACCTGAATACCGGATCGTATTTAATATGCATGTGATAGATGGCTATAAACATATTGAGATCGCAGAAATTCTCGGTATTCCGATAGGAACATCTAAAAGCCATCTGATGAGGGCAAAATTAATGATGCAAAAAATTATTATTCAAAAAGAATCACTTGCGGCATGCAACAGTTAGATGATAATATGGACGAACTTTTCCGCCGTGCTGCAGAAAATTTTCCTTTGCAGGAGGCTAAAGATTGGGAGAGTGTTCAATCCAGGTTATTGGTTGAAAACAAAACCGTCGCACCTTTAAAGCCAGGCAGTTTAAAAAGAATAAAATTATCAGCCATATTTCTGTTATTATTGATTTTTATCTCCACTGGAATTATTTATAATTACCTTGATTTTAAGCAAGTAAAAGAGGGGAATTCTTCCCACACTACTTCGCCTTTAAAAAAGTCTTCTACAGCAATTTCAGATAAAAAAATAGCAGGTAACATGCCTTATGAGACTGAGAGTATAAAACAAGAGGTATATCAGGACGGCAAGAAATCGAAGGAGAGAAATAACGGTACTTATTTAAAAAAAAATGATACGGTATTGGAAGAAAAAATTGGCACCCATATATTGAATTATCCCAATGAGATATTAAATCCCAAATTTACTTCAAGTATAAGTACACAAATTCTGTCGGTAAAAGAAAAGGTCACAGCATTTTCTGAATTAAAATTGAAGCCAAATGAGGAGATAAAAAATAAATTAAAATCAAGTCGTACATTTTACATTGGATTATCAGCCGGGCTAGGTTACAGTTGGGTAGGCACCATGCCTCTTTCATTTACCAATGGAGAAGGCGGAATAGTAGCGGGATACAGCTTTGGTAATAAATTTTCGCTTGAAACCGGGTTTTTAATTTCTAAAAAATATTACAAAAGCTCTGGTACAAGTTTCAAGATGGATAAAATGAAATCAGCAATGCCGTCGGGTATGGAAATCGAAAGGTTGGAGGGGCAAAGCAAATTGGTTGAAATTCCGGTAAAAGCATTATATAATTTATACAACCGCAAACAAAATAAAATTTTTATTTCCGCCGGTGCTTCCGCTTTTTTTCTAAAAAAAGAATTTAATCATTATCACGTTATTTTAAATGGCCAGGAGGGGATCATGGCCGGTTATTATAATACCAAAGATTTTATTTTTCCAGCCACAGTTAATTTGAGCGCAGGTTGGCAGCATTCTGTTTCCCGTTCCCTTGATATTCGATTAGAGCCGTATTTACAGCTGCCGCTGAAAGGTATCGGTGTGGGAAAGTTACCGATTAAAAGTGCGGGAATTCACATTGGCGTTTTAAGGCGCTTTTAAAAAGAAATGTTTAAAAAAATATAACTGCAATGCAGAAGAGGAGTGCTATGTAAATTATTTATCACTATTAAAAAATACAACGATGAACAGAAAATTTCTACCGCAGCTCATGATGGCAATCGTCATTATGCTACTGGCCATTTCTTGCAATAAAAATGGCGAAAAAAGTGTGCAATTACAAGACGCGCATCCTGAGAAAGTAACAGAGGATATGATGGCGGAAAAGGGAGTTAACCCTGATGAAACCGCTATCACCGAAAATCAGGGAGACGCAGGTAGTGCTTCAATTTCTAATGATAATGATCATCGCAGTGGCCATTATTTATATACAGAAAGTAACGAAACTTCCGGAAATAAAATTATCTCTTATGAGATCAGGCCTAATGGTTCTCTGGATTGGAATAGCACCATTGCATCAGGTGGTACAGGCACTGGAGCACCGCTTGGCTCACAAGGCGCAATAATTTTAAGTCCGGATCATGAATGGCTTTTTGCTGTAAACGCCGGCAGTAACTCTGTGTCCTCCTTCAAGGTAAAAGACAATGGCTCACTTTCATTGGTGAGTACAGAAAACACACATGGAAAAACGCCGGTAAGTTTGAGCATACATGGACATTTTTTATATGTATTAAACAGGGGAAGTGATAATATTCACGGCTTGCTGGTTGGTAGCGATGGAAAATTGAAGCACATTGATGGTTCAACAAAGCCATTAAGCGCTACAGCAGTAGATGCGCCACAAATTTCGTTTACGCCTGGTGGTGAGTATGTGGTGGTCACCGAAAAAGCCACCAATGTTATAGGTACTTTTAAAATTAATAATAATGGCTCAGCAGGTTGGGGAAATTTTAATATCTCTGTCGGACATACTCCGTTTGGATTTGACTTTGCAAGGAATCATTTCATGATTGTATCCAATGCTGAAATGGGTGGAGCAGGTGCAGGTACAGGTACTTCGTATTTTGTGTGGAACAATGGAAAGATCAAAGATATTAATGGAGCGCGTGCTAATTATCAAAGCGCTCCGTGCTGGGTAGCAACCACCATGTATGGCACTTTTGCCTATATGACCAATACAGCCAGCAATAACATTTCCAGTTATTATGTAGCGCCATGGGGAGGTTTATACCTTGTAGAAAGCAATGCCGCGGAAACCGGAATGGGTCCATTGGATATTGTGGTAGCAGCCAATAACTACTATGTTTATGTGCTTAATGCTGCTTCACATTCAATCACATCCTATCATCGCAAATTTTTTGGAAAGTTGGCATATATGGCTATGAAAGCGGGTATGCCTGCACCAGCAACTGGCCTGGCTACTTTTTAATTTAATATCATCTTTTTTGCTCCGCCAGGTTGCCGGGAACTGCAGCCTGGTTTTATAAAAGAATATCAAATTCTTCATTTAAAATCTTTATAATGAAATTTAAAATAATTATTACCCTCATTTCTGTTGTATTATTAATGGGTTGCAAGAAGACTTCAACACGCACCCTCGATGAAATGGTTGATCCTGTTAGTACGCTATTGTATAGTGGTCCTTTTGCAAACGCCGGTGGCGAAAATGTTTCAGGAATGGCAAAAATTTATGTTACTGCAAATAAGTATTCTTTAAAGTTAGAAAATTTTACCAGCAGCAATGGCCCTGATCTCAAAGTATATCTTTCTTTGGGGCCTACACCGACTGGCTATATTTCGATGGGCGATCTAAAATCTACTAATGGTAACCAGGTATATGAAATAAATGGAGCTCCGGACTTTGCAAAATACAAGTATGTACTAATTCACTGTGAAAGGTATAATCATCTCTTTGGCGTAGCTGAGCTTTCTAAGTGAATATTAATGAGCAAATAATGTTTTATCAATTCTCTATTTGGTGAAGATATTTTATGGAAATAAAGGCGGAGGCAGTTTTTTTTAAAGGATTTTTCCCTCTGTTTAGATTTGATCTTGAAGATTTAATTCACTTTTCGAGGAGAAACATGATATGTTATTTGCGGTTAATAAGAATGAAAAATATCTGCTATGGTAAATTTATATTGCCTTTAATCAACATGTAAATATCTCCTCAACTTACCGGCAAAATATCCTCATTTTGGCTGAAGACCTGTATTACAACTTCCTATGCAATGTGTGCAGGCAAACTGGGATTGCCACTTATTTACCCATCATTGGTAGCTCGCCCGATCACTTTGTTTCGTTTATTAATCAGTATCGCAACACATATTTAAGCAAATATTCTTAAGCAACACATACTGAGTCAACAACCATTTAATTATTTATGTTACAAGCTAATTAGTTGCCGATATTTATTTACCTTTTAGATAGTCACCCCGGCGGCAATTTAATGGTAGGTAGAGTTTAGCTGCCAAAATGGCCATAAAATCAATAAAATTATTCGGCACCAAAGTAGCAGGGGTAGTAAGAAATTAACTCACTAAATCAATATCTGAATAAAAGAAAATGTTATTTAATTGATTGTTGGAAAATAATTTGTTTTTTAATAATTTGTTTTACTACTTTTAAAAAATTTCAAAAAATTAAATATAAAAAAAGGAGGATATATAAATGATTAGTAGAAAAGAGGAAATACCGGTAATCCCACCAAAAGAGATCATAATTGGGGATCCCAAAGCACCGGTTACTCTTGTAGAGTACGTAGATTATGAGAGTGAAAAATGTGGCCAGGTTCATGAAATAGTGAAATCCCTTATGAAAACCTATGAAGGGAAGATAAATTTTAATTTCAGGCATTATCCACTTGTCAGAGTACATCAGCGTGCGCACAAAGCTGCAGAAGCTGCTATTGGAGCTGCCCAGGAAGGGAAATTCCTGGAAATGCATGAAATGCTATTTAAAAACCGCCGTCATTTAGGCACTATTACCCTTAAGTCGTATGCTAAAGAAGTTGGTGTAACTGCCAAAACATTTCTCAATGACCTTATCAATAGTAAATATGGTTGGTTTGTTCAGGATGATTTGAGAAGTGGAATTGATCTAGGTGTAAAAGAAGCACCTGCTTTTGTAATAAATGGAGAAAAATATGAAGGAAATATTACACTCAAAGGGCTTACAGAATTTATCAATACCGCTCTTAAAAAGAAGAAGCTAAAAAAAGCTGCCTGATTTTAAATTAAAAAATTATAAGCACCTGTCTTTATACGGCAGGTGCTTTTTTATTTAATTTGCTAAACAAAAAAAACCATTCTCAGACGAGAACGGTTTGTCGTTGCTATTTATCTATCTAACCTAATTCTTCTGAAGCTTATTGATATAGTTAATATCATCGTTTGAAATACTGAGGACATACATTCCTGTATTAAGCGTAGGAAGGCCCGAAACATTTATTGAATTGCTTCCTTTTATTACCTTGATTGTTTTTCTTATTACCGGTTGTCCTACTGAATTGCGTAATATTAATTCTGCGTCTGCATTCTTGTTAGCAGTAAAAGATGCAGTGAAATTATTTACAAAAGGGTTAGGAAATACTTCAATTCCCATTTTACCACCGGTAGCAATTCTTACAATAGAGGAGTAGGTGAATTTACCGTTACCATCAACCTGCTTAAGTCTGTAGTAAACTATTGCACTGTTTCCTACCGAGTTGTCAATGAAAGAATAATTTTTTGAAACATTACTGTAGCCGGCACCTTTTAAAGTTGCGATCTGGCTGAAAGATTGACCATCTGTGCTTTTGTACAATTCAAAATGATCATTATTTATTTCCTGGGTGGTCTGCCAATCAAGATAAGCTGCGTTATTGCTATACTTTCCGTTAAATGAAGTGAGCGTAACGGGTGTAGGTGCACATGCATTTACGATAAGCGTATATTCATTTACGTTAGTGCAAACCGGGTTTGATAATCCTTCCAAAGAAGTAGATACAACAAGCTTGTACTTATAACCATTCATATCTGTTGTTACATTATTGAATACTAATGGCAATGTGTAGCTGTCACCTGAAAAGATTGCTATTTGCCCACCTAAAGAACTGTCAACATAATTAGCACCACCATCCTTGCTCACCTGCCACTTGTAAAACAAATTTGTGTGTGTAACATCAGTTACTTTAAAATTTACTGCAAAGCTGGCGCCTTCACATGTAGGACCCATTGCAGCTCCACCATTAAGACCGGCAAGAGCAATATTTGATTCAACTACATTAAAAGAAATATCATCCAGGCCAAGATCATTACCTGAGGCTATCGCGGTCGCATTTACAACCTGGAGGTCAACAAAATTGTCAGTGGCAGAAGCGATAAATATTCCACTTACTTTTACCCATGTAGGTGTCATTGTATAAGCGATTGGACCGGAAGTGCCAATTATTTGTGAACCTGTAGAGTTTGTAACTTTAAAAGAGATATTTGGTTCAGAACCTGCTATTGCAGCAGGATGATTTTTTGGAAGTATGTTTAAAACCCAGGCAGAAAACTCATATTTAGTTCCTGCACAAACTGGTATTGATTGAATTTGGTAAAATATGGGACTCTTATCAGTGTTCGGTGCTCCGTTTACCGCCATGAAATAACCACCATCACCTGTATGGTCCTGGCCTCTCCATTCTGGTTTGATACAGTTGCCACCATTTGCATCACCAATATTCTTGATGATGGTATAAGTGAACTCAGGATTAAGTCCACCTTCTGAAGCTGTATAATCGTAGGCAGATGCAGGAAGAGTATTCCCTGTTGATCCATAAACATTTAATGCATTTCCGATATTTCCTATCGGACTGTAAGTTGCACTGCCATCGCCGGTGCAGCTTGATGCATTTGGATTCACTGTGATGAAGGGTGCACTGAAAGTTCCTTTAGCGCCGAGTAAGTTAGGGCCACTTTGAGCAATTGTAAATTGCGAAAGTGATAGGGTAATAA
>JBDTXP010000119.1:0-6967 GCA_040006135.1 Ginsengibacter sp.
AGTATCTTCCGGGGAGTTACAGAATGTGGTATCGTTGATAGTTAATTTTACCTGGTAGGTGCCCGGCCCTGCATAGGTATGGGGAAAAGATGGGGCATAGCTTGTAATTAATGGTGCGGAATTATCGCCAAAATCCCATGTAAATGTATTAGGCTTGAAAGGAGCGCTACCAGTAGAAGTATTAGTAAATTGATAACTGAGATTTGTACATGGCGGAATTTTGGCCGTTGTAAAATCAAGATTTACTTTAATATTTCCTACCCGAATATTTTTATATGAAGTGTCTGCGATATTGCAAGTCATACTATCAATTGAAATTAATCGTACCAAATAGGTACCTATCGCATTATATATGTGTGAACTTGTAGGAATAGTTGTGGTATCGCCTGTACCATCACCAAAGTTCCAATAATATAATTTGCCTAATTTAACCGTGTCACTGAAATTTACTGTGAGGGGTACACAACCGGAAGTGTCATTTGGTATGCCATCTATCGATGTTCGAAGTCCCGCCCGTATTCCAGAAAAATTCATTTCTATTTTGAGCATACCCAGGTTACACGTTCCATTGGTTCCTTCTGATAAATTAGTCGGCGACCATGATCCAGGTGTGCCGGGAAACGGTGCAGACCTACCACAATTGGCGCATATGGCCTGGTAAATAACTCCATTACGATCAAACCGGCTGGTGCCTCCATCTACGTGATCGCCAAATGTGGAGGTACCCATTGGATCGTTTTGACCAAAAAAACTACCATATAATTGAGAAACGGCATTTTTTTCCAAAACAAAAAAGTAGAAATCGCTCCCTGATGGATCTGTTTGAGCCTTGATTGCACCCGCTGTAGTAGGCATGCCTATTGTATTTCCCCCTTTATAACTGTTATTAGGTTTACCCCCCCATCCTGATACATACACATTTTCACAACGATCTACAAGAAAAGCAGTTGGCGATATATTGGGTCCGAATGAATTAGGGGATCCAAAAATAGTAGAGTAGATATAAGCATTAAGATTTTTGGCGAGTTTGGAAATAAATTGTTTTGATCCAGGTACTGAATAAGCCGCATTAATTACTGGCATATTACCTTCTGAAGTGCCCATTATATAAATAAATCCATTTTTATCTGTTTCAATTCCATAAACCTGGTCAGCAGAAGTTGTCCCGATATAGGTGCCATTTACTGCGGCAGAAAAATTATTATTTAACTCAATTACGTACCCATCACATTCATCCTGGAGGCTGGGTAAATAGGTAGATTTTATCACTCCGGAGGGGGAAATTCCTTTGAGATTATCACTTGCTGTTCCTCCTGCTACATAAATATTTCCGTTTTGCCCAATAGTAAGCACGTATGCTGCATCGTTACCTGATCCTCCAAGAAGTGTGCTTAATAGAATATTATCACAATTAGGGGAAAGTTTCAATATGACAGCATCCTGCATTCCGGCATTAATTCGTTGAATAACCCCGGAAGTTGTAGGAAATGAAGAACCCGTAGAGCTGCTGGAAGAGGCTACATAAATATTATTAGCTCCATCAAGAATTACTTCACTACGTGCATCATCACCATAATTTCTTTTAAGAGAACTCACACCATTAATGGCATCATCGCGAATATTTACGCCATCATCTCCTGCGCCTCCTATACGCATCGATCCTATTAAAGCACTGCCGGCTGCATTTAATTTTGTAACACAAATATCCCATTGGCCACCTACACCACTCACTGCGGCATTACGCACCGGCAAACAAGGATAATCAGATGAGTTAGTACGCCCGGCCAATATGAGGTTCCCTTGTGAATCTACAATCAGGCTATGAGGTTGTTCACTACCATTACCGCCAATGTAAGTTGCATAGATCCTTTTGCTTCCATCGGGGGATAATTTTATAATCCCAATGTCGCGATCACTTTCAAAACTTTGATCATAACTTCCCGGCGAAACCGGGAATCCCTGGCCAAATACAATTCCACCACCATAAAAACTTCCATCCGGACCATAAGTAGCAGTAAACCCCCAATTATCTGCAATACTTCCTGAATAGCTGAAAAAAATAAGTGTCGGGTCTATAACCAGCGTTTCCTGCGGAGAATAATTTTTAATTTTAAATTTTACAATATCCCCCTTAATTTCATAGCGACATTCAACTTCTTCTTTTTGGTTATTGATCGTTTGAAATGAAAAAGGTTTTAATTCTTTACTCTTTCCCAGAGGTGTAGTTATAATTAATTCATGGCTTTTTGTTTCAATTTTATCTGCGCCGGAATATTTCATGGCAATGTCTTCTACACGACCTCCTGGTTTTACTATAATATCATATTTGAGATTGCTTGCCCCATCTACATAATACCTTATATCTATCCCGGGATAAACATTATGATAAGTCACAGCCTGGAAAACACGGCAATTAGAAGCCCATTTTGAAGGATCATTTCCTTTGAAATAGTTGTTGACAGTAGCCAATGGCTTTTCTCCTGTAATCGCAGCAGTACTTCCATTTATAAAACTAACTGAATAAGCGTGTGATTTTACAATATCATTTTTACTTTTACTTCCTGATTTAAAATCACCTTTATCTATTCCATGAATACGATCTTTTATATTTTGTAGGTCCTTGCTTTTATATTGAGAAATGGTAAAACCATTTTCTGTAAGAAAGAAAGAGCCGTCGCCTGCATTGCTCATAAATTTTACGCGAGTATCCCATTGACCTTTGTTTTCAATAAACTCCACCTGCGCATAGAGTGACTCACCACAAATGGTCAGAAAAAAAATAAATATTAAATTGAAAATCAGAGGGTAAAATTTCAAGACGAATTTTTTATTTATGATCGAAAAATAATGGTAAACCTATTTCTATCAAACAGTAAAAAACAAATACAATTTACGAAAGAATAATTGTAGAAGATTCAAAAGTTAGTTACCAATATTATTTTATCAGGCAATTAACAATCCTTACGAAGTTGCGTTAAGATATTTTAGACCAGGCTGTATCTTTACTGCTATATTGAAGAAAATCCTGCAATCCCGAATTTTCAGGTTTCGTAAGTTTACTATCGTCTGTAATTATATTTTCAGCATCACGCCGTGCGTGTTCTAACATAAGCCTGTCTTCAATGATATTAGCCAATTTAAAATTAAGGTCTCCACTCTGTCGTGTTCCTTCAATATCTCCCGGCCCTCGTATTTCAAGATCCTTTTCGGCAATTTTGAATCCATCATTTGTTTCACACATTATTTTAATGCGGGCCCTGGCATCATTACTCATTTTCACTTTTGACATTAATATACAGTAACTTTTTTCACTGCCCCTCCCTACCCTGCCACGCAACTGATGGAGCTGTGTAAGACCAAATTTTTCTGAGTTTTCGATTACCATCACGCTTGCGTTAGGTACATTCACCCCTACTTCTATAACAGTTGTTGATACCATTATTTTTGTGTCGCCTTTTACAAAACGTTCCATATTCACTTTTTTTTCCAGAGGTTTTTGTCTGCCATGTACCATACTTATATAATAAGAGGGCTCTGGAAAATATGCTTTCACCTCCTCATAACCTTTCATGAGGTTTTCAAAATCGAGTTTTGCACTTTCTTCAATAAGTGGAAAAATAATATAAGCCTGTCGTCCCTTCTCTACTTCTGTTTTTATAAAATGCATAACTTCAGATCGCTTGTATTCCATACGATGGACTGTTGTTATAGGTATTCTACCGGCAGGCATCTCATCCATAATACTATATTCAAGATCGCCATAAGCAGTAAGCGCGAGTGTTCGCGGAATAGGTGTGGCTGTCATCACAAGAATATGTGGCGGTGTAATATTTTTTTTCCAAAGCCGGGCACGTTGTGCTACACCAAACCGATGCTGTTCATCAATTATAGCAAGGCCAAGGTTTTTGAATTGAACAGTATCTTCAATCAGCGCATGTGTACCTGTAACAATATGTAAACTTCCATCGGAACACCTCGAAAGAACATCTCTTTTTTCTTTGGCAGGAGATGATCCTGTAATGATACCAACTTCAATATTAAGGTTACCTAACATGCTCTTTAAATTCTCATAATGCTGACGCGCAAGAATTTCAGTAGGGGCCATAAAACAACTTTGATAGCCATTGCCTGCTGCAATAAGCATTGCAAGTAAAGCCACCATCGTTTTTCCACTTCCAACATCACCCTGTAGAAGCCGGTTCATTTGTCTTCCACTACCAAGATCATTTCTAATTTCTTTCAATACTCTTTTTTGAGCGTTAGTAAGCTGAAACGGCATATGGTGGTGATAAAAATCGTTTAATAATTCACCCGATTTTTCAAAAATCAACCCTTTAGAAAATGAATTTCTTTGGAATCTTACTAATCCAAGTCTTAATTGCGAAATAAATAACTCTTCAAATTTTAATCGTTTAATTGCTTGCTGCCATTCATTAATATCAATGGGAAAATGAATTTTTTTATAGGCATCAAACCGGCTTAGCAGGTTATATTTTTTCCTTAGATTTTCCGGCAGATTTTCCGGGAGGTCTCTTTCAGACAAATGTTGAAAAAGCGTGTAAGTAAGTTGAGCAATATTTCTACCACCGAGTTGCCTTGCTTTTAATTTTTCGGTGCTGGGATACACCGGTTCTAAAAAATCTTTAGTTGCAGGCGAAGCAGAAGTAATTAATTCAAATTCAGGATGGGCCATTTGAGGACTGCTCATGAAAAAACTTACTTTACCAAAAACCCGCAGAGAAGTTCCGATATGGAATAATTTATTCACCCAGTTAATTCCCTGGAACCAAACAAGATCCATTACACCTGAGCCATCGGATATTGATACCACCAGTCGCCTTGCGCGCTTTTCGCCTATCTCTTCCAGGGATAAAATTTTTCCTGAAACCAAAACATAATCGGCTTCCATGTGTATATCACCAATGCGTGTGATCTTAGTTCGGTCTATGTGCCTGAATGGAAAATAATTAAGGAGGTCTTCAAAAATAAAAATCCCTGCCTCCTTTTTTAAAAGTTCAGCTCTTTGAGGACCTACTCCTTTTAAATATTCAATTGGACTTTTTAATATGGAAACGATCGACACGCAATAGATGATTTATACAAATATAAGTTCATCAAAAGAAAAGGAATCTATCTACCAGGACTAAAATAATCTAAATATTTTTTGATAATTCATTTTGTGGCTGGTATTCTTTTTTCTTCCGTAAAAGATAGTATGCTAATAAAAGCCAAATAACGCTGAGGCAGAAGCCAGCTATAACATCGCTTGGATAATGTACATGAAGATAAACCCTGCTGTATGCAATAAGTGCTGCACAAGAAAAAAAGAAGACTCCAATAGCAACTTTTGCCAAGGTAGAAATTTTCATTTGGCAGAACAGATATATGACTAATGCAAAAAAAGTAAAGGAAGAAAATGAATGGCCGCTGGGGAAACTAAACCCTGTGACATGAGCTAATAATGGATCTGAAGGTCGTGTTCGTTTAAATATCTCTTTAAGCAAATGTAATACTGCAGTACTTGTCGCCCCAACAATTCCTATATTGAGAGCTGTTTTTTTTCTTTTTTTTATGAGAAGAATAATAATCAGAACGATATAGGCCGGAAGCAGGAAATAAGAGGATCCAAAAAAAGTTACGGATTCGAAAAAATGCGTAGCAGCCGGTGATTGATGCTGATTAACAACAGTGACAAGTTGAGTATCAAAATGGGTTTCATTTTCCGCAACCATTTCATCTGCTATATAAACAAAGATGAAAAGTGTAAGGAGAAAAAGTATGATTGAAAGAAAGATACGCATAGAAAAACATTTTATTTCAGTGCTATTTTTAAAATTTTGAATGACCCGGCAATAATTTTTCTATGCGGTCGTCTCGTAACTGTATCAATTTCAGTTTCCACTTTTGCCGCAGGTAAAAATAATTGTTGTGAATGTTCATCAATGGCTATTGTGCGTGCAGAAGGAGATGTTTTAATAGTTTCAAGAACTTTATAATTATTAGCAGAAGATTCTTGAATCACAGTAATATTTCCTTCTCCATTAGATGAGAAAATGAGTCCCTTTTCTTTGTCATATACTACGCCATCGCATCCTTTACCAATAGGCAATGATGCTATAACTTTTCCATTTTGACTATTCATTACAATAAGCAATTCATTATCACAACCTGCAAAAAGCCGATGTGTCTTTGTATTAATAGCAAGTCCCGAAGCGCCTTCACCTGGCTTGATTGGCCAGTAAGTTGTCACCCGCATTACCTTCATATCCACAACTGCCATTTCATTTTTATCTTCAATATTTACATAAACTTTTCCACTGCCATCACTAACAGCAGTCTCTGGTTTGCCATCAAGAAGTATTGTATTAATTAGCTGATCCTTTTCGGGGTCAATTATTGAAAGTGAGTTGCTGCTTCCGTTACAGGTAATAATTTTCTTTGAAAAAGGCTCGAAGAAAATCGCATCGGGATTTAAACCTGTCGGGATTTCTTTTATTTTTTGATAAGTTGTACCATTAAATACAAACACGTTATTCAGCCGGCCATTGCTTGTATAAATTTTATTTTTTTTATTGTAAAAGGCCATTCCATGCACGCCGATCGTTCCCGCGAGGAAGCCAATTGAATCGCCATTATTTTCGTTTAAAATATTTACTTGCGTCCCATGGGAGGCAAAAATTTTTCCATTATTAACAGCTACATAATCCCAGCCACCCTCTCCTGAAACAGGAAGAACATCAATACGATAATTTAATTGGCAAAAGGCAGAAAAGAAAGTGAAGAAAAGCAGGGTGAAAATTAATGGGAATTTTCTCATTTTTTATTTTTTGCACAAGGTATCAATCTATTTAATTTGATGCTACATAATATTTTCTTTATAATTTTTTTTTTTAGTTATTATTCAAAACTATATTTGCGCCGGAGAGTTGGCAGAGCGGTCGATTGCGGCAGTCTTGAAAACTGTTGA
>JBDTXP010000120.1:0-6953 GCA_040006135.1 Ginsengibacter sp.
CTGATAAAATTTTATTGACTTTAATTTTTATGCTCCGAAACTATTTCTGAATTCTCGGGAGCCATATTATCTCTTCATCTTTATTCTTCATGGCTTTATATCTCCCCAACATAAATAAATAATCACTTAGGCGGTTGAGATATTTAATGATGAGCGGATCGACTGTGCTATGCTGTTGTAGCCCTATGCACTTTCTTTCTGCACGGCGGCAAACGCAACGAGCTACATGTATAAAAGAGACTACCTCAGACCCGCCGGGCAAAATGAAATGTTTCATTGCAGGTAACTTCGTATCCATCTTGTCTATTTGGTTTTCCAAAAGTTCGATATCAGTTTCATATAAATCAGGTAGAACCATTTTTATTATTTTATCCGGATCACACGCCAACTCTGAGCCGATGGTAAATAACCTATCCTGAATTTCTTTTATAAAAGTTTTTGTTTCCTCGTCTCCATATTGAGATGACACTACGCCGAGGTAGGAATTTAATTCATCTATTGTTCCGTAAGCATCAATCCGCAAATCACTTTTCAAGACCCGGGTTCCACCAATAAG
The DNA here is from genome assembly GCA_040006135.1 of Ginsengibacter sp. Lineage (GTDB taxonomy): Bacteria > Bacteroidota > Bacteroidia > Chitinophagales > Chitinophagaceae > Ginsengibacter. The sequence goes on from JBDTXP010000120.1 coordinate 557, forward strand.
ACTGGTTTTTCCTGCGTCTCCGGTTTTGGTATAAATTTTCATTGCCATGGTAGTGTTTTATTTAGATTTTATTAGCAAGATTATGCAATCTACACTCTTAGCTTGTAGTTGATCTGTCAACCCTGAGCTTGTTGAAGGGGCCATTCACTCCTCAGTCAACACTCCAACTTTCTTATTAACATCACTCTCTATTACCCCATCACGAAGCCGTATGATACGGTGCGCGAAATTTGCAATATCTTCTTCGTGCGTTACAAGTATAACTGTGTTTCCCTCAGTCTGTATCTTATCAAAAATATTCATGATCTCTACTGATGTTTTCGAGTCCAGGTTACCGGTAGGCTCATCTGCAAGGATGATTGAAGGATTGTTAACCAATGCGCGGGCTATAGCCACCCTTTGATTTTGGCCACCAGAAAGTTCGTTAGGTTTATGATGGCTGCGATCTGCTAAACCCACTCGATCAAGCATTTCCAGTGAAAGTTCCACCCTCAATTTTTTGGCCGTGCCCTTATAAATTAAAGGTAGCGCCACATTTTCCGCGGCTGTAAGCCTTGGCAGGAGATTGAATTGTTGAAATACAAAACCAATTTCTTTATTCCGAACTTCAGCAAGATCATCATCCGTCATTTTACTTACATCCTCTCCATTTAAAATATATTTTCCGCCGGTAGGGGAGTCAAGGCAGCCCAGGATATTCATGAGTGTTGATTTTCCACTTCCACTCGGACCCATTAAGGCTACATATTCATTCTTAAAAATATCTAATGTAATTCCTTTTAAAACTTTCAACTCCTGCCTGCCTAAATAGTAGCTCTTTTGTATATCTTTTAAGTGAAGTATTGAATCCATTCTTGCTTTTTTATAAAAATTTAATCCTATTTATTAATCACTTTAGGTACTTTAAAAAAATGATTTTCATGAACAACAGTATTTTCAAAAACATCCTTTTCTCCTAACTGATTTTTTACTGCATCCTGCCTTGTAAAATCTGCACTACTGCTCATAAATAATAAAGGTTCCACATTCTCAGTGTCCAATTCGTTCAGCTTATCAAAGAAACCAATCATTTTTTCTAATTCATCTTTTAAGATCACTTTTTCTTCAGAAGAAAATTCAAGCCTGGAAAGATTAGCAAGTTTATCCAAAAGTTCGTCATTGATCACCATGAGGCAAATATACTTGCTTTACTTTTTTATACAGTCAATTCCGTCACGCTTGATGCCCGTTCATCCCTTTTTGGTGTCTGCTACCGAATATACAATTGCGATAGATTACAGGGATTTATACAGATTTTTTTCTTTTATTTTACACTTGATTTTTGGCGTAGCTCGCAATTATCCGGGTAATCAGTTAATCAGGTAAATCTGAGGTTTAGACAATTGAAAGTATTTTATCTTCGCGCCGATGGAAAAAAATAAAAAAGTTGTTCTAAGTGGAATTCGTCCTACCGGCGACCTTCATTTAGGAAATTATTTTGGAGCACTTGCGAACTATATAAAGATGCAGGATGAATATAACTGTTATTTTATGGTTGCAGATCTTCACTCGCTCACCACCCATCCTGATACTGCGGAACTTAAAAAGAATGTTTTCGGGGTTTTGGCTATTTATCTTGCTTGTGGAATTGACCCGCAGAAAGCTTCCATTTATTGCCAAAGTCAACTACGCCAGACCGGCGAACTATACCTATATCTCAATATGATGAGCTACAAAGGGGAGTTGGAAAAGACCGTTACTTTTAAAGAAAAGGCCCGGCAACATCCTGATAATATTAATGCAGGTCTGCTAACATATCCCGTACTTATGGCGACAGATATATTGATCCATCGTGCTTTGTATGTTCCCGTAGGTAAAGATCAGGAGCAACACCTGGAAATGACGAGGACGTTTGCAAATCGATTCAATCATAGGTACGGTAATGTATTTCCGGCACCATATGCCTTTAATTTTAATAATGATCTCATAAAAGTTCCGGGCCTTAATGGCGAAGGCAAAATGAGCAAGAGTACAAATGAATTAGCTACGGTTTTTCTTACAGATGAAGATGATTCAATCAGGAAAAAAATAAAAAAGGCTAAAACAGATTCTGGCCCTACAGAACCGAACTCAGTTAAGCCAGATTATATCGAAAATCTATTTCAGTTAATGAATCTTGTGAGTGAGCCTCACACGGTAAAGTTTTACAATGAGAAATTTAATAATGCGGCAATCCGATATGGTGAAATGAAGGAGCAATTAGCAGAGGACATGGTTCAGTTCGTGTCTCCTATCAGGCAAAAAATTAAAGACATAGCTGCCGATGAATCTTACCTTATTAGTGTAATTAAAGATGGAGCGGCAAAAGCATCAGAGAGCGCAGAGAATACTTTGAATGAAGTACGTAAGGCGATTGGATTAAATTACACAGGTTAAAAAATTTCAGCTACCCTTCATTCGTGAAAAAAAAGTACATTTCCATTTCTATAAAAAAAAGTTGAATGGCCAAAAGCAAAAAACCTAAACACATCGCTATCGCCGGAAACATTGGTGCTGGTAAAACGACACTTACTGAACTGCTTAGCAAACATTATAAATGGATACCTCAATTTGAGGATGTCGATCATAATCCTTACCTGAATGATTTTTATGAGGATATGCCACGATGGAGTTTTAACCTGCAGATTTATTTTCTGAACAGCCGCCTCAACCAATTGTTGGAGATTCAACGAGGCACAGAAACTGTGATTCAGGATCGAACAATTTATGAAGACGCACATATTTTCGCACCCAATCTTCATGATATGGGATTGATGACAAAGCGTGATTTCGGAAATTATTTTACTTTTTTTGAAACGCTTAAATCAATGGTGAAGCCACCTGACCTGCTAATTTATTTAAACGCTTCAGTCCCTACATTAGTTGCGCAAATACAAAAAAGAGGAAGAGAATATGAAGAAAATATTCGCCTTGATTACTTAAAAAAATTAAATGATTTCTATAATAAATGGATCGCCGGTTATAAAGAAGGTCCTCTTTTAATAATTGATGCGGACAAAAATAAGTTTGCCGAAAAAGATGAAGATCTTGGAAGTATTATCAACCAGATAGATGCCCAGCTTTATGGATTGTTTTAAGGAAAGTATTTAAAAATAATAAATTTTTTATTATTTATATTTTCGGTCCAGCGGCTAATATTTCTTCATCAGCAACTTCTTTAAATTTTTCAAAATTCTTTATAAATTGACGGGCAAGGTCCATTGCGCTTTCGTCATACGCATGTTTATCTTCCCATGTAAACCTTGGATTTAAAATGTCTGAAGGCACGCCGGGACAGGATTTGGGCATCATGAATCCAAAGACAGGATGCGCTTCATATTCTACATCATCTAATTTTCCTTCAAGTGCCGCAGTGATCATAGAACGGGTATAGGACAATTTCATTCTGTTGCCAACACCATATTTTCCACCACTCCAGCCGGTATTAATCATCCAGACTTTTACTTTGTGTTCTTTCATTTTTTTACCAAACATGGTCGCATACTTTGTAGGATGTAACGGTAAAAATGGTGCGCCAAAGCAAGCACTGAAAACTGGTTTTGGTTCATCTACTCCTTCTTCAGTTCCAGCCACCTTTGCAGTATAACCACTTATGAACTGGTACATTGCTTGTCCAGGCGTTAATTTGCTCACGGGAGGTAATATCCCATACGCATCTGCAGTGAGCAGGAAGATATTTTTAGGAATATTACCAATCGAAGGATGCAAGGCATTACTAATAAAACTTAGAGGATAGCTCACCCGCGTATTCTCAGTAATTTTTTTACTTCCAAAATCAATTTTATCTGTGTCATTAATAAATGTTACATTTTCTACAAGAGCCCCCGGTCTGATAGCATTATAAATTTCCGGTTCTTTTTCTGCGCTCAGGTCAATTGTTTTTGCATAACAGCCACCTTCAAAATTAAAAACACTATTATCTGTCCAGCCATGCTCATCATCGCCAATCAATTTTCTTGAAGGATCAGCACTTAAAGTTGTTTTGCCCGTTCCGCTCAGACCAAAGAAAATTGCAGTATCACCGCTTTCGCCCATATTAGCTGAACAATGCATGCTGAGTACATTTCGGTCAATTGGTAGTACAAAATTTAAAATAGAAAAAATTCCTTTCTTTATCTCTCCGGTATAAGCAGAACCGCCAATCAGAATCATCTTTTTGGTAAAATTTACCGCAGTAAAGTTTTGTTGCCGTGTGCCATCGGTAGTTGGATCAGCTTTAAAATTTGGCGCATGGATGATATACCAATCCGGAGCAAAACCATCGAGCTCGTCTTTTTCAGGGCGAAGAAACATATTGTAAGCAAACAAATTACTTGATGGGTCCTCATTAACCGTGCGCACATTTAATCTATATGAAGGGTCTGCACATACATAGCTATCGCGAATCCACAATTCCTTGTCTTCAAAGTAGCTGATCATTTTTTGTAAAAGCAAATCAAAATATTTCGAATCAAATGCCTGGTTAAAATCATTCCAGTTAACGGTATTTTCAGTAACCTTATCCTTTACCGTGAATTTATCTTTGGGACTTCGTCCTGTAAATTTGCCAGTTTTAATTACGAGCGCTCCGGTATCATTTAAAACTCCTTCATTTCTTTCAAGGCAATCCTTTATGAGCGTTTCGGGAGGTAGTTGGTAATTTATATTTTTCGCGGTGTTAATTCCAAGAGAAATAAGGGCGTTTTTAGGTAAAGCAATCATTGTAGGAGCCGACATGAAGATTAATTTGATTTACAATATTTGCAAAGTTAAGCAATGATTATTTTGATCTGTTTAAAAATTCGACCTTATTCTATAGAAAAATTTGATAATTTTTAAAGTTTTTATATTTAGTTAAAAAAAGGTGTGAAATTTTTGAACGAAAATGTGGTTCTACTTTTAATCATTAAATGTGGCATAAAATTGAAATTTTTATTGTGTAATTTTTACGCATTATTTTTAGAGAATTTTGTAGGATGAAGAAATAATCTGTGGGTATATTAGAAATTTGAAATTATGAATGCCTAATTCATTGAGGTTGCTGAATCTTTTCTTATCTATTGTTTAATGTATCTTGCCGCATAAAATTTTTTTCATGAAATATTTACCACTTAATCCAGAAATTTTTATCCAAAACCGTCAAAGATTTCAAAAAATGATGGCCAAAAACAGCATCGCTATTTTTAATAGCAATGATGAGTTGCCCTCAACAGGCGATGCCTTACACGATTTTAAACAAAATTCTGATCTCTATTGGTTATGTGGGATTGAACAGCCCGATACAATGGTTATTCTTTTTCCGGAGAATCCTGATAAGCAAGGCCAGGAAATATTAGTGATCGTACGGCCAAACGAATTAAAGGAAAAATGGAATGGGCATTTATTTACAAAAGAAGAAGCGACAGCTGTTTCAGGTATTAAAAAGGTAATTTTTCTTGACACACTAGATGGCGTCCTTCAGCCGATGATTCATCTTGCAGAAACGATTTATTTAAATACAAATGAAAATGACCGAAAAGCAAATGAGGTAGCAGTTCGCGATTATCGTTTTGCTGCGTATATGCGTGAGCGTTACCCTTTGCATAATTATAAAAGAAGCGCTGTAATATTAAAAGAGCTTAGAAGTATAAAAACCCCATTAGAAATAGAAGTGATACAAAAAGCTATAGATATTACTGAGGTTGCATTCAGGCGCCTTTGTAAGTTTATAAAGCCCGGTGTGATGGAATATGAAATTGAAGCAGAAATTATGCATTCATTCTTATCGCAACGCGCTACAGGACAGGCTTACGGCAGTATTATTGCAAGCGGAAATAATGCCCGGATTTTGCATTACGTCGCCAATAACCAGGAATGTAAAGATGGAGATATGATCCTAATGGATTTTGGGGCGAGTTATGGTAATTATAATGCTGACCTTACCCGCACCATTCCGGTAAACGGAAAATTTTCAAGAAGGCAAAAAACTGTTTATAATGCTTGTTTGCAATTGCATCAATATTGTGCTTCTATACTTAAACCGGGAATTACGATTGCAGATTACACAGAAAAAGTAGGAGATGAGGCAACTATTATTTTTCAAAAAATAGGCTTGTTGAAAAAATCTGATATTAAAAATGAGAACCCCGAAGACCGTGCTTATAGGAAATATTTATACCATGGCATTTCACATCACCTTGGAGTAGATGTGCATGATCTCGGCACAAAAACAGAACCCATAAAAGCGGGAATGTTTTTTACAATTGAACCCGGAATTTATATTGAGGAAGAAAAAATGGGTGTACGAATAGAGGATAACTATTGGATCACCAGGAATGGTAATAAGGATTTAATGAAAAATATTCCAATCACAGTTGAAGAAATTGAAAGTGCGATGAAA
>JBDTXP010000121.1:0-6874 GCA_040006135.1 Ginsengibacter sp.
ATGCAAACCCTGGCATCATTACCACAGGTCTTGATATACAATCCTTTTCGATTGACAAAGAAGCTTATAATATCGACAGTAAAAATTGGGGGACAGTGGAAGCAGTTCGGTTGAAAAAACCAATTATGCCAAATACTTCGGTTACTTTAAATATACAATGGAGTTATCCTTTGTCAAAAATAAGCGGTCGTGAAGGCCAGATAGACAGCACTACTTTTTTCGCTGCCTATTTTTATCCCCGGGTTTCTGTTTATGATGATTATTATGGTTGGGACATGATACCTCACACAGGAAGACTGGAATTTTATAACGATTTTAATGATTATAAATTAGCAGTAAAAGTTCCTAAGGATTATGTAGTTTGGGCAACTGGCGATCTCCTAAATCCCGACAAAGTACTTCAGCCGGAAATATCAGAACGGTTAAAAAAATCTTACACATCTGATGCCGTTATAAAAATTGCTGATGCCGATGAGCTGAAAAATAATAAAGTAACTGCACCAAAAGATTGGAACACGTGGAAGTTTTCAACAAAAGATATTACCGATGTTTGCTGGGGTACTAGCAAAAATTATGTTTGGGATGCCGCTAGTGTGATTGTGGATGTCAAAACAAACAGGCGTGCAAGTGTTCAATCTACATATAATGATACGGCAAAAGATTTTCATCATTATATTGAATGGTCTCAGCATTCTTTAAAATATTTTTCCAACCAATGGCCGGGAGTTCCGTATCCTTTTTCTAAAATGACATCCTTCCAGGGATTTGCTGATATGGAATACCCTATGATGATCAATGACAATACAACAAGTGATCTGAAATTCGCTCAGATGATGCAGGATCATGAAATAGCCCACACTTATTTTCCATTTTATATGGGAATCAATGAAACAAGGTATGCGTTTATGGATGAGGGCTGGGCTACAACCCTTGAGTACCTTATTGGCCAGGGTGAAGTCGGAAAAGAGGTGGCGGAAAACAGGTATAAAATGTTTCGCATAAACAGGTACATTCATGATCCTTCAACAGAAGAAGATCAACCAATTATAACGATGTCTACTCAAGTAAGCGGCCCAGGCTATGGTAATAACTCTTATGGAAAAGCATCATTAAGCTACCTTGCTTTGAAAGATATGCTTGGTGATGTTGTCTTTAAACAAGCGCTACATAACTACATGGATCTTTGGCACGGGAAACACCCTGAACCATGGGATTATTTTTATTCCATGAGTGCTGGTTCAGGACAAAATCTGAATTGGTTTTTTAATAATTGGTTTTTTACAAATAATTATATTGACCTTAAAATAAAAGAAGTAGAAAAGGAGAAGAATGATTACATGGTAACCATTGAAAATATTGGCGGTTTTGCTATTCCATTTAATATCGTATTAAAAGACGTGGATGGAAAAGAAACCCTTATTCATAAAACACCCGAAATCTGGAAGTCCAATCAAAAAATGCAAATTGTAAGAATTCCTACGGGTAAAAACTTTGCTTCAGTAAAACTGGATGGTGGTATATTCCTTGATTATACGCCAGGCGATAATGAATGGAAAAAATAAAAAAAAGTTTTGAAAATTTCTGATCATTTTTTTGAATAAATAACATGAAAAAAAAGACAATGAAATACCAAGAAATTGGCAGAACTGCTATTCATGCTGGTTATGAAACTAAAGAAAATTATGCACATTTTACACCTATCTACCTTCCTGCTTTCTTACTTTTCAATAGCATATTATAATCACTTTTTTTTGTTTGATTCATTTGGATCTTGAACCTTTCAATTCGACGTTAAAGTTATCAACTATCCTGTTTGTAGATAGTTTTAAGTAACAAGAAAATAAGGAACAAACTATAACCTTCTAAATGCTAAAATACCGTTATGGCCTCCAAATCCAAATGTATTACTCATGGCAGTTTTAACCTTATATGTTATCGACTCTTTAAGGATGATATCGAGTGTTTCTGGCATTGCCGGATCCAGGTTCTCCGTGTTTATTGTTGGCGGAATAGTTGAATCACGGATAGCCATTAAGCAGATTACCGCTTCAATAGCTCCAGCTGCTCCCAATAAGTGACCGGTCATGGACTTTGTTGCACTAAGCTTTAATTTCAATCTCTCATTCTTCGTAAGCTTCAGGATTGCTTTTATTTCCGAAATATCGCCGACAAGTGTGGAGGTCGCATGCAGATTGATATAATCAACATTGCCGATGCTGATTCCTGCCTGTTCCAGGACGTTAGACATTGCCTTAGAAGCGCCAAGTCCTTCAGGGTGTGTAGCGGTTATGTGGTTAGCATCCGCAGTCATCGAGGCTCCTATAATTTCACCGTAAATATGAGCCCTCCGTTTAATGGCATGATCATACTCTTCCAATACTAACGCCCCTGCGCCTTCACCCATAACAAATCCATCCCGATCAATGTCAAAAGGACGGGAGGCTTTTTGCGGATCGTCGTTTCTTGTGGACATTGCCTTCATTGAACTGAAACCTCCGATAGAAGCTGGTGTAATTGGAGCTTCTGATCCGCCTGTAATAATGATTTTTGCCTGTCCCAGACGGATATAAGTATATCCATCCATGATGGCATTGTTTGAAGTAGCACAAGCGGAAACAGCTGTATAGTTGATGCCCATAAATCCATGACGAATGGAAATCATCCCTGAAGCCATATTTGCTATTAGCTTAGGCACAAAGTAAGGGCTAAATCTAGGATAACCATCTCCAGTCGCATATTCGGTAACTTGTTCCTCAAAGGTCCCCATTCCGCCTTGCCCGGTACCCCAAATAACTCCAACATCAAATGGGTCCATCGAATTAATGTCAAGCCCTGAATCCTTTATTGCCTCATCCGACGCAATAAGTGCATACTGCACGAACAAATCAGTCCTTTTAAGGTCATTTCTCTTCAGTATTCCGAATGGCTCATAATTTTTGATCTCACATGCAAAAGTGGTCCTGAAAAGCGAAGCATCGAAGTGCGTTATTTCCGCTGCTCCACTCTTACCATCAACAATCTGTTTCCAAAACTCGGTCGCATTATTGCCCAATGGACTGATTACACCTACACCTGTTACAACAACTCTTTTCAGCATTAAATTTTTTTTATGATTAGAATTACGAACGTTTATTTTTGATTTGATTTAAAAGCATTGTGTTAATTATTCGTTGTTTAATTTATAGTGAAGTACTGCCACGCCACATTTGTACGATATAGCACTGATTAAAGAAAGTTTCTGCCGCTTGTTAAGCATGTCAAAAATTCTCATCCCTTTATTTATCATTACCGGATTTACGAAGAAGAAAAACTCGTCAATGTGTCCGCCTGCGATTAGGGATGAAACAAAACTGGCACCTCCGTAAACCAAAATGTCTTTGCTCCTGGATAGTGGTTGGGATTGATTTTTCAATTTTGCTATTTCTTCTGCCAGATTTCCTTTTGAAAGCGAGATATTTTTGCCAAATGGTTTGTTAAGTGTCCTGGTGAAAATAATTTTCGGGATGTTTACCATTTTCTGAGCGAAAGTGATTTTAGAGCTGCCAGTATCAAATGCTTCAAAATGAGGAACAAATCCCTCTGCCATTTTTCTGCCAAGAAGAAGAGTGTCAGAACTGTCTACTATTTCATTTATAAGCTCCCAAAGTTTTTCATCGGACTTTGAGATCCAGTCTTCTTCACCATTTTGTCCTGCAACATATCCGTCAACAGATATCTGCATTTGTAATTTTAGTTTTCTCATTCTTTTTGATTTTTTTAAATCATTGCCTTAATTTTTCTTACTTAAGAATATGTCTTGAAAAGGACAAAATCATATCCATTCATATTTTGTAACTTTTCCAATGATAGGAACCTCAATATCGAGGCAAAATAATTCAAAGTCAATCATATCAGCAATACTCGAAATTTTATTCATTAATTTTTCAAGCGCCAAAAGGATTCTTCTTTGTTGTGATTTTTTTCTGAGGGTTTTAAGAGTTCCCGAGTTTCCATTTTTGAGGAAAAATCCAAAAACATATTTCTGATTTGATCAACTTTTTTATTTCGAATTTGATTGGCCTTTTCGGTGTTACCGTAGCATAAATATGGAAATCCTTCCATTGACTTAATTATATGGTTGGATGCTTGTACTGTAGTCCAGTTTCCATAACTCTTGTCAGCAATAATCTCGGCTTCAGAGAATAAAGATATTACTGCAATCAACCTATTGAGAATTTTCTTGATTTTTTTTATAAGGCCTGCTTTCATTTAAAATGATTATATTCAATTTGTTCCCTCGGAGAGTCAATTTCTCAATTCTATTATTTTATTTTCTCTGATTTGAATGGTGCATGAACCTGCAATAACCGATGCGACTTTAACATCTTTTGAATGAATTTTAATATATCCGGAAAAGGAAAATTGATTTTCATTTAAATCGCTATTTATTATTTATTTTTTACGTTACAGCACCTTCCCTTATTTGATGAGTGATTACCTCCGACTGAAAGTGTTGCATTTAAAATCCATTTGTTTTCAGATAAGTTGGCTTTTTCGTTTATTATATGCCAGCTAAAAAGAAGTACAAATTTTTTCATTTTTTATTTTCTTTAAAATTTGCGGACTCAAGATTTTTGTTAAGCCAAATGGTTAGAATAACACCCATAAAAACCATTTTCATTAACCAGTCGCCTGCATGTACGGCACCAAGTTGCCATTGCATATTATCCCAAAGAACTGCCCCAGCCATGCCTACGGCTTGAAAGGCTAACCATAGCAATAACATTAAAACTGCCGCTCGTCTCCATCCTTTATAGTTTAATTGAATTATCAGTTTGGCCAAAACGAATGATGCAATTATTTCTCTTAAGGGTGCAAATACTAATGTCCATTGAGGTATTGATGGATTAGGAGTGTGTCGGTAACGTAACCAAATTTCTCCAAAGGCAATATTGCTATACCAGATAATACTTAGGAGAAATGCACTAAATCCTGTAATAATTACTGCCCAATAATTCATTGTTAATTTTACTTCTGCCATACTTTTTTATTTGAAGGTAGTTGGAAGTATCAGCGTAAACCTTGACATAGATCAAAATCGAATAAATTCGTTTTTGTCGGATTAAGTTTTTTCGCGAATGTTGAAATAAAAGGCTAATTATCCGTTTGAAGGCGTTTTATTAAAAGAAGATTTTCTTCAAAGAGTTGTTGGTATCGGTGTTTTGAGGTAAATATGGCCAATCCCTCATTTTTCTCTTCTGAAAATAATAAGCTATTTCTAAAATTTTCTGTCAAAATATTTTATTGTTTATGACTTCTTTGTTAAGAAAATAAAAATCAGGTTTACACATTGAATAAAGCTAGGCATATTCTAATGCATCCAGAAATATTATAGATGGTTTTCGAGAATTAAAACTTACTAATTGTGTAATCCGAAATAATAAAACGTATTTTTTGTACCATATCATATTATTAAAATATTTTCGTATACAGCCTTCTTTCTTCACAAAAAACCTCTACAATAAATTTCCGCACCGGTGCACTAAGCCCATTAGCTCACTGTTTTTTTTAGTAGCGAATTCACAATATTTTCAATTACTTAACCATTAGGTTTGTAAACTAATTTAATTGACTTTGTTAATACCAAAAAATCGCCCATTTTCCTATTTAAACTGTTATTACTTTTTTTAAAGGTAATTTCAGAAATCCTTTCTTTAACTCGATCATAACTAATTTGCTTGCAACAAGCTTTTGCTTGTATTATTGAACGGTGACCTAATTAAATTTTACAACTTTTTATCCTTTGCTGATGAATTTCCGGAGTAAATTGGAATTATCAAATCTATACTCCTTCAAAATGTTAAGTCATGTTTCCCATTTAGTTAGGTAACCTAGGTCAAATTGTAATATCATTTTAATAAATACATTTGATTATGTAAAAATTGCGATAAGATCATTATTAGATTATTGATTCTATGAATAACTGGTTTAGCCACATAGATAGCAATAATATCCCTCATTTTCCTGCCTTTTGAAATTGCTTAACGTTTTTATTCTGTCGATCCAATTGAAATCATCCTTGCTTTGCTCTCCTCTTAGTTTAAAACCTGGTAAATTATATAAACTGTGCAAAAAATAAAGGGTTAAACAATCCTAGTTTTCCCTGTTGTTCTAATAGTCTCATAAAGCGCTTTGTAGGCAGCATTTATTTTGATCGCGTTCATAACACATTTACTCAACATCACGTAATCATTACCACTTTTTATAGATCCGTGGCTCTTCATTGATACTTTAGCGCAGCTATATTCTGTCGAACTAGGTCCGGCAAAACTTATTAGTTGACAATGGTTATATGTGTGTTTAATTCTTTGTGTCAAAGGATAGGTGACTATCATGTTAGAAAGGCTAAATGCTTATTCTGTTTTACGGTCGTATTTGTGCCAATTGTTCTTTCAATCTCTATTCTCTTTCTTATTGTAAATTTATTAAAATGTAAACATAGGATGGGGTTTTATGCAAGTTGGGAAGGACCTTGTAACATCAGCTAATTGCACAGCCCAGCTTCAGTTCGGTCAGACGAATATCTATCAGCTTTTTTGTACTTAACTTCATCAATATATTTTCAATTAGCAGCGGTTAATGTCAGCGGATTTCTAATTCCCAACCTGCATAAAGCCCCGAAAGTCAGACTGTCTAAAAACTATACACATTCTGTGTATAACTACTATGTACACACGCAATTAGTATTTTGTATATTTATATATGCAATTCATTCAAGGAAATAACAGAGAACAAAGCCTCCTTTTCCCCAGTCTCTCGACTAGATTATTGACCAGGATAACGAAGTGCGCATCATTGACGTTTTTGTGGAGAGTATCAACCCGGAAGATTTTAA
>JBDTXP010000122.1:0-6868 GCA_040006135.1 Ginsengibacter sp.
CATCATCCTCTAAAATTACAATGGGTGTCATATGTATTTTTAAAGGTATCAATTAAGCTGTAGTCTTAAATGTGAAAAAAGTAGTATGCTTAGGTAAGGGCATACTATAAATTACTTCAGTTCCTCTTTCTTTAGTTATCCAACTAATGTCTCCTCCAATAGCATTCATTCTCTGTTTTAGATTTTTAATACCATTAGCATTTACTCTCTTTTTTGCTTCGTTAATACCAACGCCATTATCTGTAACTGTGAATGAAAAATGATCTTTATTAATACAAAAAGATAATGAAATGGCAGATGCTTCTGCATGCTTCAGCGCATTATTTAAAAGTTCTTTAGTAACCAGGTATAAATTTCTACGTACTTCATTTGTGAGTTTTATTGTTGGTATTTCTTCCGGGAAATGAATACTAAAAGCCATTTCAAAGGGCTCAAAATATTGCTGTGATTGCTCCCGCATGTATGCGAGCAAATTTTCCAATGTGTCGTTTTGCGGATTGAGGGCCCATATTATTTCACTGATTGTTTGCACCAGCTTATGAGCAGAACTGGAAATAATTTGCATTTCTTTTTTTAATTCGCCATTATGTTGCGCCTGTACGATTTCGCTCATAAGTGCTATATGGGTAATGCCACTACCTATTTCATCATGCATATCAGCGCTTATTCTTACCCGTTCTGCATTGATGGCCAATTGTTTTTCGAGCAATTGTATTTTTTTCTTTTCCTTTTGCCTTGAAAAAAAATAAGTTATATATACTACAAGTAATAGCAGCAGAAAAGAAGTGATATATAAAAATGGTTTTGTTTTCCAATAGGGTGCACGTATCTCAATGTCAATTTTTTCTTCATCACTCCATACTTCTTCTGGATTTAAAACTTTTAGTTTTAGCCGGTACCTGGCGGGTGGTAAATTGGAATATCTTACTGTTTTATTTTCAGTAATTACAGGGTATTCATCCCATCCTTCAAGTTGGTATTGTATTTTATTTGCTTTTGGTAATGTAAAATCCAATGCTGCGAAAGTAAAATTAAAATCATTTTGATTATATGGAACCGAAAGTAGTTGATGAAGTATGTAATTGGTATCATTTATCAAAATTTGGTTATTGTTTTCGATCGTTGTAATAGCTGCCTGGGGCTTTGTTTTTATAGGATTTTTAAAATCAGCTTTGAACCAATTAAAACCGTTAATTCCGCCGAAATAAAAATTGCCTGACGCTCCTTTATAAAAAGCATGGGTATTGAATTCATTACTTTGTAAACCATGGAGGTGTGAATAATTTTTGAATTTATTATTTTTTATATCGAAAAAACTCAGGCCTTTATTAGTGCTAATCCATAAATTTCCAAGCGAATCTTCCAGTTCGCCATAAACATGGTTATCTCCCAATCCACTTTTTTCAGTGAAAAGATTGTATTTACCTGACCTGAGATTATAATGTATCAATCCTATTCTGGAGGCCACCCACATGAATTTTTCATCTCTCCTATCAATTGAAATACTTTTGATATCCAAGCCTGGTAAGAAGGTAGTTATCGAATCAAATCTTTCCCCATTACATTTTAATTGTATGATACCTGTTGATTGTGCTGAATAAATAGTTCCGTTTGGCAACTGAACAACATCAATACTCGAAAATCTATTAAGGTGCTCTGGAAATTCTGCATAGAATTTATTTCCTGGTTTTCTATATATTTTTAAAAGTCCCCGGGTGGTCGCACATAAAAGATTTCCATTTTTTAATTGAATTATTTTATTAATAAAAGTACCCTGGTTAGGAAAATCGGGGGAATAATTTGGTATGGTTATTTTCCTGAAGGACTTTTTATTTTCATCAAATATTGCCACGCCGGCATTTGTCCCGATCCAGATGTTTTTATATTTATCTCTGAATATGGCTCCCACGATATTGCCGGGCAAGGAATTATTTTTTCGCGGATTATTTTGAAAATTAAGAAGTGAACCGGTTTGCGGGTTATAAATATTCAACCCACTGGAATGCGTTCCAAACCAAATTCTTTGTTGATCATCTTCATAAAAACATTTTGTAAAATAATCTTTTAAGACAGGATAATCACCCATCGATAGCGGGAAAAGATAAAACCTTGGTTGTTTAAGATCCAATCTTGCAATGCCGCCTCCATCCGTGCCTACCCAGAGATTATTTGTCCGATCAATATATGCGCAGGTAGTAATATCAAAAGGAAGGGAATTTATTTTTAAATTTTCATGAATAAATATATTTAATGCGTTCTTGTTTTCATCGTAACATGAAAGCCCACTTGCTGAGGTAAGCCACCATCTGCCATACTCATCTTTGATCCCTGACCTGTAAGAGTTATCTGTTTTATTTTTATTAGTGGCTATAATGAAACGCATGCCGTTGCTTTTTTCTAAAACCAATTTATTTTTGTAGACAAGCATTTTTTGCTGATGATCAAAAAAAATTGCACGCACATCAGCATAATCTTTAGCTACAGTATAACTGTTAGAACGTAAATCAAAAATCATTAAATCAGCATTATTATCACCTATTTTCATCCAGATTTTTCTTTCACTATCTGGCTGGATAAATGTGTTCGTGAGATTGTTGTAATTTACTTTTATGGGAAAAGAAAATTTTGCGATTTTGGCGGAAAGGATATTATATTTCATAATACCCTCAGCAAGATTGAACATCCATAAATCCTGGTTTTCGTCCAGGAGTAGAGCCCGGTACTCTGTGGTAGATTTTTCTAATAAATTGTTACCCCATTTTAAATAAACACTTTCCGAATTTTTGTCCCACTTGTATATTCCGTTTTCATTAGTAAACCAAAGATTGCCTGCAGCATCTTCTAATATTTTTCCTCTTACAAAATTATTGGTAGTATTATTTTTTGCATCATGGTATTGGTAATTTTGAAAATGATTACCGTCATACCTACACAATCCATTTGGTGTGCCAAACCACATATAACCCTTTTTATCCTGGTGAATGTTATAAACAGAACTATGGGATAACCCATCATTTACTCCAAGATTTTCAAAGCGCGGTATAATAGGCTGAGCATTAAGGAGGGTAATGCGAAGGGCTAATATGAAAAAAAATATAATTTGTTTCAGCATTTTGGTAAATCACATCAACTCAATAAATTTTGTAAAAAATTTAAAGCAATGTAAAGCTAAATATAACCCAATATTGACTTTAAACCTATTCACTTATTTTTGTTTAAAACATTTTCATTTGAATCAAACAATTTTTGCAAAGGACCTCACAAAAATTTACGGTAAGCGCACCGTAAATGACCGCGTATCTTTTGAGGTAACGCAAGGTGAAATTGTAGGCCTGCTTGGCCCTAATGGCGCTGGTAAAACGACGTCATTTTACCAGGTTGTTGGCCTCGTTAAACCTGATGATGGGGATGTTTTCCTGAATGAAATAAATATTACATCCTTGCCTATGTATAAGAGGGCACAAATGGGTCTTGGTTATTTGCCGCAGGAAGCGAGTATTTTCAGGAAACTTTCTGTTGAGGATAATATTGCTGCTGTTTTAGAAATGAGAAAAATTTCAAAAAAAGATCAAAAGGAAAGGCTGGAGACTTTGTTATCAGAATTTAATCTGGAACATGTCCGTAAAAGTAATGGAGATGTTTTAAGTGGTGGCGAAAGAAGACGCTGCGAAATTGCGCGGGCGCTTGCTGTAGATCCTAAATTTATTCTATTAGATGAACCTTTTGCCGGAATTGATCCTATTGCTGTTGAAGATATCCAGGCCATCGTTACAAAGTTGAAGTATAAAAATATTGGAATACTTATCACAGATCATAATGTAAATGAAACCTTATCAATTTGCGACCGTGCTTATTTATTAATTGAAGGAAAAATATTTAAACATGGATCAGCAGAGGAACTCGCGCAGGATGAACAGGTAAAAAGACTTTACCTGGGGCGTAATTTTGAATTGAAGAGAAAGGATTACTTGCATATAGATGTGTTGAAATAAATTTTTTGTTTTAAATATATTCTGCCTTTTTAATTACCACTACTGTGAAAGTTTTAAGTTCCTTAATATCTGTTATTGCCCGGATGCGTCATGCGGCAGTGCGTAATTGGACTATCTTTCCTTTATCAGCGCAAAGAAATGTATTGCAACACCTCATTACACAAGCGCAGTACACAGAGTTTGGAAAAAAATTTAATTTTTCAAGATTATTTACGGTACGTGATTTTAAGAAGAAAGTGCCCATTCATGAATATGATGATATAAAACCTTACATCGTTAGAATGATGGAAGGTGAAGAAAATGTTCTTTGGAATACTCCAATTTATTGGTTTGCGAAGAGTAGCGGAACCACCTCAGATAAAAGTAAATTCATTCCCATAAGTGAAGAGAGCTTAAAGGAAATGCACTTCAAGGCTTCCAAAGATGTACTCACCAATTATTATAAAAATTTTCCCGACAGCGAATTGCTAACGGGCAAGAGCCTGGTAGTTGGGGGTAGCCACCAGCTAAGCACCTTGCATGAAGAAATTCAGTATGGTGATCTTAGCGCAGTATTGATGCAGAATACTCCTTTTTGGGGCCACTGGATCCGAACACCTGATTTGCGTATTGCTTTATTAGATGAATGGGAAAGTAAGATTGACCAAATTGCGGGAAATACCATAAATGAAAATGTGACATCAATCGCAGGCGTGCCCACGTGGACCATTATTCTAATAAAGAAAATTTTAGAGATTACCGGAAAGAAAACATTAAAAGAAGTGTGGCCAAACCTAGAACTCTATCTTCACGGAGGTGTTTCGTTTGTGCCTTACCGTGAGCAATTTCAAAAATTGATTGGGGCGCCTATTAATTATCTTGAAACCTATAATGCAAGTGAAGGCTTTTTTGCTGCGCAAAATACTCCGCAGGATGATTCATTACTCTTATTTACTGATCATGGAATCTTTTATGAATTTATGCCCGTGGATGAATATAAAAAACCGGTTCCAAAAACAGTTGGCCTGAAAGAAGTAGTGCTTCATAAAAATTATGCGCTTGTGATAAGTACTAACGGTGGCTTGTGGAGATATCTTGTTGGAGATACAATTGAGTTTACATCTACAAAACCTTTCAAAATAAAAGTGACCGGCAGACTGAAGCATTTTATAAATGCTTTTGGAGAAGAATTAATTGTAGATAACGCAGATCATGCAATGGCCGCAGCCTCTGCCAAAATGGGACTTGTCGTTAATGACTATACTGCCGCTCCTGTTTACTTCAGTGAGCATAAAAATGGTGCCCATGAATGGTTAATTGAGTTTGAAACTTCACCTCCTGGTATTGTTGAATTTGCACGAAATCTAGATGCTGAATTAAAAAAAAATAATAGTGATTATGAAGCTAAGCGGTATAAGGATATTGCACTCGGCATGCCTATCGTACACATATTGAAAAAGGGAGTTTTTAATATGTGGCTCAAAAAAAGAGGTAAATTAGGGGGTCAACACAAAGTACCGCGGCTAAGTAACAACAGGCAAATGCTTGAAGAAATAATTGCACTTAACAATGAATAAAATTTTCCTGGAATTTATGGCATCTTTCAGGTAATAAATATTACTTCTATTTAACCTTTCTTTAACCATGTAACAAATACTTTTGCCCACTAATAAAATTTATGAAGAAAACTGCTTTTTTAATATTTGCCTGCTTGTTTTTTATACAGGCATTCTCCCAGGAAACCGTTGAGAATCCTGCAATAAAAAACACCACAATAAAATTACCTAATCGCCCGGGCGATCATTTAATGTTGCAATTTTCTTCTGATCATTGGACAGGTATGCCAGATAGTATCAGCAAGCACCAAAGTGGTTTTTCAAAAGGCTTTAATGCTTATTTCATGTTTGATAAGCCCTTCAGAAGTTCGCCCAGGTATAGTATTGGTTTTGGGTTAGGCATTAGTAGTAGTAATATTATTTTCAAAAAAATGAATGTGGGCATAGAAGGTGCTCCACCTGTTTTACATTTTACGCCTACAGATTCTACTAACCATTTCCAGAAGTATAAATTAACGACAACTTATGCAGAGATACCGGTCGAATTTAGATTTACAGCAAAGCCGGATAACGTGAACAAAAGTTTGAAAGCTGCGCTTGGAGTAAAGGTGGGAACACTTATTAATGTACATACTAAAGGAAAAACTTTGCAGGATAAAAACAATAATACAATTAACAGCTACACAGAGAAAATAAGCAGCAAACGGTTTATGAATTCTACACGTTTTACAGCAACTGCGAGATTAGGTTATGGCATCGTTTCAGTATTTGGCACTTACCAATTAAATAATCTATTAAAAGATGGTGCGGGTGCAGATATGAAATTGTATCAAATAGGAATTACGCTTAGCGGCCTTTAAAAAGTATGTTCAACTTTTATATAAACCTCGAATCATCGGGGTTTTTTTATTTTAGCTCTGAATGAAACAGTGATCATTTTTGAATTTCGCGGTACTGATTCATTATTTTTGTAAAAATATTTTTATTGATAGAGAAAAAAATTATTAAAGACCGCATTGTTAATGTGGTACTTGTAAGCGTGATACAGCAGGGCGTTACAGAGCAAAAAGCACTTGAGTACCTGGATGAATTGTCATTCCTTGCAGAAACTGCGGGCTGTAAAACGGTGAAAACATTTATTCAGAAACTAAAGTCGCCTGATAGTAAAACATTTGTTGGTAAAGGAAAGTTGCAGGAGATAAAAGAATATGCTAACCGTAAAAATGTGGACCTCATCATTTTTGATGATGAACTTACAGGTTCCCAGATAAGCAATATTGAGGCTGAAACGAAAATTTTTACGCTTGATCGTAGTGATCTTATACTGGATATTTTCGCAGC
>JBDTXP010000123.1:0-6827 GCA_040006135.1 Ginsengibacter sp.
CCTATTTAAAGAAAGGTGATTTGATAGGAATTACCTGCCCTTCAGGACATATTTCTTTGGAAAAATGTAAACCTGCCATTAAGAAAATGGAAGAATGGGGATTTAATGTTTGTATTGGAAATACCGTAGGTGCAACCGATTTTACTTTTGCAGGTACAGATGAAGAGCGGGCTAAAGATTTCCAATATATGATAGATGAGCCTTCAATAAAAGCTGTCATGTTGGGCAGAGGCGGATATGGCGCAGTGCGGATGATTGATAAAATTGACTTTTCCAAATTTGCAAAAAAGCCTAAATGGGTCATCGGCTTCAGTGATGCGACCGTTTTCCATTTGCACATTAATCATTTTAATATTGCTACCATTCATTCAAAAATGTGCAATAGTTTTCCTGATGATTTTGCGACTGCAACGCCGGAGCAAGTGTCTTCAATAGATTCTATAAGAAAAAGTTTAGTGGGTGAAAAAATGCAATATTCAGTTCCGGCTAATTTGAATAATAGAAAAGGAAGCGCAAAAGGAAATTTAATTGGCGGCAACCTTTCGGTCATTCAGCAATTATGTGGCAGTTCATCAGAGCTTCTTTCAGATGGGAAAATTTTATTTATAGAAGATACCGGTGAGTATTTATATAAACTTGATGGCATGCTCTGGAATTTAAAGAGAAGTGGAAAATTAAAAAAGTTGAAAGGATTGATCGTCGGTCAATTCAGGATAAAACCTGATGATGCCGGCGATGAATTTGGAAGAACACTTTATGAGATTGTAATGGAAGTGGTTAAAGAATATAACTATCCCGTATGCTTTGATTTTCCCGTAGGTCATGTGAGAGAAAATTATGCACTGAAATGCGGTATGCCTCATGAATTGATTGTAGATAATAATGGAGCTACCTTAAATGAATTAAAACATTCTTAGAAAATATTATGACTATTATACCACCTTATTTACAACCCGGCGATACCATTGGAATGGTATGCCCTTCAGGGTTTATGCCAAAAGAAAAAATGCAAACATGCATTGACACATTAATCAATTGGGGATATCGCATTCTTCCGGGCAAGACTTTAGGAAGTCAATACAATTACTTTTCCGGAACGGACAAAGAGCGCACCGATGACCTCCAGAGTATGATGGATAATAAAAAAGTGAAGGCTATTTTTTGTGCACGTGGTGGTTATGGCCTTGGTAGGATTATAGATGACCTGGATTTTAAAAAATTTATTAAACACCCGAAATGGATCATCGGCTTTAGTGATATCACTGTATTGGAAAGTCATCTTTTTGCCCAATATAAAATTGCTTCCCTGCATGCGCCAATGGCTGCAGCATTTAACGATGGTGGATTTGAGAATAAATATATTCAAAGTCTTAGAGAGGCGCTCATAGGAAGAAAAGCAAATTATAACGTTGATGGACATATGCTTAATAAAAACGGGCATTGTAAAGGGAAATTAGTGGGTGGTAATTTGTCTCTGTTGGCAAACCTTATAGGAACTCCCTCACAGATAAATATGAAGAATAAGATTCTATTTATTGAAGATGTAGGAGAATATATTTATAATGTAGATAGAATGCTTTACCAGCTAAAGCGGAGCGGCCAACTTGCACATTTACGTGGACTTATCATAGGCAGGTTTAGCGATATGAAAGATACAACCGTTCCTTTTGGTGAAGATACTTTCGCGGCTATTAATGATATTATAAAAAAGTATGACTATCCTGTTTGTTATAATTTCCCGGTAAGTCATGATGAAGAAAATTATGCACTGAAAATAGGAGTAGATTATAAACTTACTGTTTCTAAAACAATGGTGGAATTACTAGAAAAATAATAATTATGCAACGCGAAAAAGATGAAATTGATTTAGGCACCCACAAGGATTATTCGAATCTACCTGTTTGGGAGGAAAAAAGAATATTAGAAGCCATTCAGAAAAGCGATACAGAAAAGTTTCGACTTCTTACCCGCTTAATGCGTATTGGAATTATGCTTAAAAATGCTAAGATTACTAAACCATAAATTTAATCCGGAAAAACTTATTTCAAAAGCGAATCTAGTTTTTCATGAAGTAATTTATAATCATTGAGGTTATTGTGTCCGCCGCCATCAATTGTTATAAACTCATCACCCTTCTTTAAACTTCCCCTGAGTCTTTTGGCATTTCTATAAAAAACAACCATGTCTTTATTGCCATGAAAAATAGTAATGGGCGCTGATACATCTTTTAAATATTCACCTACAGGAAATTTAAAATGAGACATTCTTTGCGTGGGATAAATAGGTGCATACAATGCAAATAAAGAAGGGATGCTATAATAAGGCGTTTCCAAAATTAGCCTGGATATTTTTTGTTTGCTGGCCAAATATGCTGCCACACCAGATCCCAGCGATTTTCCATAAATGATAATACTATCGGCACCAAATCGTGAATGAGCCAACTTGTAAACCTGCGTTGCTTGTGCGTAAAAATTTTGTTCAGTCATAGGCCCGGTGGTTTTGCCATAACCAGGATAATCAGCCATCCAAACTTCGTAACCATTCTTAGTAAAGTTGCTTGCATATTTTGCAAAACGTATGATGTTACCCTTATTACCGTGAAAATAAAGTACAACTCCTTTAGCAGGCCCTGAAGGTAAAAACTGAACCATGTTCACAGTATCTCTTTCATTCATTGGGATATTTACCTCTTTAAATGGAACATCAAATTGAAATTGAAAATCTTTTGATAACCGTTCAGGATGAAATAATAATTTTTCCTGTAAATAAAATAGCGCAATGCCAATAGAGCCGTAAAAAAAGGCAATAAAAGTTATCGCCCGAATCCATTTTCGTTTTGCTGTGACAGGAATTTTTTCTTCTGGTTGTTCCATTTTGTTTTGGTGAATATATAATAAGAAGGTTTTTTATTTCAAAGGTAATTTGTTCTCGTAGGTGTCTGGCCACTAAAAATGAATTTAATTTATCAGAGCTAAATGATAAGTAGCATTGACACTTTGTGTGCATAGGTGTCTGGCCACTACATATTCTATCATTATTTCATGGCTTTATTTTTAGTGGCCTGACACCTTTAGCCATAAATAATAACTTTTCTTTCGAAGCCTGGTATCTAATTCTGATCATGGCGCCAGTATATCTCTCAAAAAATTGTGATATTCCGGAAAGGACGGCAGGTTGTTATGTCCTCCTCCCTTTATTGCAATCAATGTTATTTTCCGCGGATTTAAAGCCTGTAACTTTTCACTCTGGCTTATTGGTATCAGCCAATCTTTAGTGCCATGTAAAATGTAAGTATGACAATTTACTCTTCTGATCCATTTGTTTGTTTCAAACTGAAAACGCAGGATGTACTTCATGGGCAAAATGGGAATAAATCGTTGCACCGCCATCCGAAAATTAAAATAAGGTGCATCAAGAATCAAATACCTAGGTGAGTTATCACTTGCAAGCCTCGCGGCAAACCCGCTACCGAGGCTACGCCCATAGACGATTAATTGATTCTCGTGATATTGCACAGCAAGAGAATCATAAACTACCTGCATATCATTCAACATAACTTTTTCTCCACGTGTGCCTGTACTTTTTCCAAAACCCCGGTAGTCCACCAATACCACATCATAATTATACCTGTAAAAATCACGTGCATACTTAGCCCAACCTTTTATGCTCCGGGTATTGCCATGCAAATAAAGTATCAGGCCATTGGGATTTTTTGTGTAAAAATGTAGGCCATTAATTGTTACTCCTTTTTCTACTTCAATAAAAAGTTCTTTAAAAGGAATGTCGTATTTGTAAATAAAATCCTGCTTTAATTTTTCAGGTTTAAAAATTAATCTCTCCTGGAAAAAATAAATTATGATAAGAATAAGTACATACGCCGCAATTATATAAATGAGAATTGATGGCATTGAGTGAAGGTAAATTAAACAGCAAATGAATTGCAGGAAAAAGAATAAATATCCTGATATAAAATTTTATAATTCATCATCGCCGAATACCCGCTTGAGTTTCAGCTTTCTGATAGGCGCAACGATCAAAGGAAATTTCTCCACCGTTACATTACTTTGTTCGAGGCCGAAACCCCTTTCCTCACTAAGACTCAAATTTTTAATCCAGAAATAAACTTTCATGACCAGTTTTTCAAAGATTGGCAGTTCATTATCCTGCGATAAGAATTTTTCTAAAACAATAAATTGAAAATCCCCCACGACATTATTTTTTTGAAGGCTTTCATAACGGCTGGTAATATTTACTTCCTTATTTGCTACCATATCCAGCACTACTTTTTTAAACATTATATTGATACGTGGCTCCATTCTAAACCCAAGCCTTAACTCCACCCTGATTACTTCATTAGGAATAATTGTTTCTACTGAATAATCTGCTGTGTAAGGTTCATCCTGGGTATCTACATGTACAAACCAATAAATATCTGCGCGCTTTGGTTTACGATTTAAAATAGAATATACAATTTTATGTTCTATTTCATTCGGATTATTAGCACTTGTCAGGTAAACCAAATGTGTAGCATACTTCGGAATGGTAGAATCGTTACTTAACTCCTGGATAGTAGGTAAATAGTCTTCCAGTTTTACAAATTCTACATAGCGGTTTTTAATTCTACGTGCTCTGAACCACACATACATAATTGAAAATAAAACACCACCTACTATTAACGTCACAAAACCACCATGAGGGAATTTTTCAAGGTTTGCAATTAGAAAACTTATTTCAATCGTTAGATATACAATGAGATATAAATAAATAAGGATCGATGGTGCTCTTCTTGAAATAAGAAAATTGGCAAAGAGAATGGATGTTGCCAACATACATAACGTGATGGCCAGGCCATAGGCAGCTTCCATGTTTGAGGAAGTCCTAAAATAAAGCGTGATACCGACGCAGCCAACTAATAAAAGTGTATTGATCCCCGGAATATATAATTGGCCACGCTCTTCAGTGGGATAATTAATTTTCATTTTGGGCCAAAGATTAAGACGCATACTTTCACTGATCAACGTAAATGACCCGCTTATTAATGCCTGGCTCGCAATAATGGCAGCCATCGTTGCGATAGCAATTCCAAAAATTTTGAATCCTTCAGGCATGATACCATAAAATGGATTAAATCCATTATCAATAATTTCTTTTGTAAATACTTTGCCATTGTGATTTGCAAGCAGCCAGGCACCTTGTCCCAGGTAATTAATGATGAGAGATATTTTTACGTAGATCCAGGAAACCCGAATATTCTTTTTCCCACAATGACCAAGATCGCTGTAAAGTGCTTCAGCACCCGTGGTACAAAGAAAAACTGCGCCTAAGATCCAAAATCCATTCGGATAAATTGTTAGCAGGCGTATGGCATAAACAGGATTAAGTGATTTAAAAATATAAAGGCCATCCGAGAGATGCATAAAGCCTAAAACAGCCAGCATCAAAAACCAAAAAAACATCATTGGGCCAAATAATCTTCCAATGTTAGCTGTACCAAATTGC
Source organism: Ginsengibacter sp. (assembly GCA_040006135.1). Classification (GTDB taxonomy): domain Bacteria; phylum Bacteroidota; class Bacteroidia; order Chitinophagales; family Chitinophagaceae; genus Ginsengibacter. The sequence goes on from JBDTXP010000123.1 coordinate 5,500, forward strand.
TGTGAAAAAAATAGCAAGAGCAAAATAACAATAACAATATACACGACCGTATCTGGGCTGATCCCGCTAAAAAAAGGAATCTGTTTAAGTCCCTCGATAGCTGATGTAACTGTAATAGAGGGTGTGATAATGCCGTCGGCTAATATGGAGGCTCCGCCTATCATTGCAGGAAAAACAAGCCATCGTTTTTGGCGCCTGATCAAAGCGTATAATGAAAAAATTCCACCTTCACCGTTGTTGTCTGCTTTGAGAGTCAGGATGATGTACTTGATGGTAGTTTGTAAAGTAAGTGTCCAGATAATGCAGGACAGTCCGCCAAGAATCAGGTCTGCAGAAATAACCCTATCGCGTATGATGGCATTAAATACGTAGAGTGGCGATGTACCTAGGTCGCCGTATACTATTCCGAGCGCAATTATTATTCCTACAGGCGTTGCCTTTTTTAAATTAATACGCACTCTATTCTATTTTTAATTTCCTCGATTTGCACTTAAGAAATTTATTAAACTTCTACGAAGATGCAAATGTAGAGTGAAACGAAATAACCACCACTATTATTCAACATGAATAAAAACTTTTTTAGGAAGGAATCATAAACGAACAATATTTTTGATGAGAACAGGTGGCGTAAAAGTAGTGGCATTATCAGGCTGGGATTGGATCTGGCGAACTACATCCATTCCTCTTACGACCTTTCCAAAAACGGCGTAACCTAATCCATCCGCATTTGCTTTGCCTCCATAATCATAAGCGGATAGATCGCCCATACAAATAAAAAATTCACTGTTACCGCTATCGGCAGTGGTACGTGCTAAAGAAATAGCGCCATCAATATTGTGCAAACCAGTCTCCTTAGTTGTTTCCAGCGGAATTCCTTTCAAGGATAATTGTTTTTTATAATCTACCTGCCAGATACCTCCCTGGATGAGATCGGTTTTAAATGAACTGGATGGTTGATCTTCTGCTTTTAAAACACGATAAAATGAGCTGTTTTTATAAAAACCTGAATCAACAAAAGATAAAAAAGCTTTTACTGTTGCAGGAGCCTTCTGTGGATATAATTCCAAAATAATATCGCCAAAGTTGGTTTCAATTTTTATTGCCGGTTGATTATACTTTGTTTGTCTACATCCCGTTATAATTAAAAAAAATAAAAGTATTTCCACACAAGCTTTTTTCATTCTTTCTGACAGATTTATTTTCGATTATAAAAGTAGGCAGGTTTTACTTATTTTTCAGACTTTAAAATCAGATATGGAAGTAACGGTACCGCCGCCAAAAAAAGAAAGAATATTTTTTCCCAACCTGGATGGGTTACGCTTCTTTAG
>JBDTXP010000124.1:0-6775 GCA_040006135.1 Ginsengibacter sp.
AGTGAAAGAATCTGTATTTTTATTGACGCTTTCTATTCAGAAATAAATTTTTCAAAGTACAGAAATTTATTTCTCAACGTGGTAAAATAAGAAAGGCTTTGAGTCCTACTAATTTATTGAGGCATGCGCAATTACTTAATCGCATAAATCCGTGCATGGCAGCATCAGTATTGCAGATATCAATTTCTGCATTAATTTTAAAACATTTAAAATAATACAGCGTTAATTCAAAGGGGTAAGAATTATCATTCAATTACTTTAAATTTTTCCATTGTGAATACTATTAAGGTTATAACTCTATGGTTTTAAATTATTGTTTCAAAAAAAATTAGCTATATTTTCAAAGTAATCGGAGATCAAAATTGTGAATTTCTCGCTTCTACTTTTTCTTAATCTATTTTGAATTTTATTTGTTCAAAATATGTCAACTCTCATAAGAGAGGAAAGATTAGTTAATCGTTATGAAACTTACTTCGTCCAATTTCTAATTGATTGCTTAATAGCTGTCCTTGTAAGTGAATCATCCTCAAAAGACCAGTCCAGCGATTTATATGTTGAAGTATTGTCTTTGGTAGCGTGATAAAATACAACGGCTTTCACTGCCGGATATTTTTGAGGTAAAGAATCCATTGCATTTGTAAACCATTTTGCACGGTTGCCGCCTATGGCAAGTGAACCAAATTCTGTTATGATCATGGGTTTTTTATAAAGAGAAACCGAGTCATAAAATTTGCCGAAAATATCATCAAAACTCCACCACTGACTCCAGGTAGCTACTGTACCATAATTAATAGCAGTGACTCCGATCCAGTCAACGAATTCATCACCGGGATAAAACTGTGGATAGGTTATGTAGGCAGGGTGTGGAGACCATAACCAAATGACATTGGTAGCACCTTTTATTTTAAACCGGTCATAAACATGGCGCCAGGCAGCCACATATTCTTCAGGTTTATTATTTTGTGGCCCCCAGGGATAACGATAAGGATCATTCATTTCATGACCAAAACGTAAATAAAAAGGAGCCCCAAATTGTGAGGCAGCATCAGCCCATTTATCAATGTACTCATCAAACCGGCCTTCGGCAATTTCTTTCATGCCTTCTTTATTTTTATTTGTTTTACCTGCAACTACAGGAAATTTCTCCGGGTCAAAGTCGTCCAGCCAGGGCTCCCATGTTATCATAGGTATAGACCCTAAGTTGTTTATAGCCTGCACCCTTAACGATGGAAATACTTCGTTACTCTTACTGCCCCATGCTGTATAAATGGATATGATAGGAAACCTTGTTTGCAAGGAGTCTTCCAACCCAATAATTGGTTCATAAGATTCTACTGTATTATCATCATATGCTCCTAATAAAATTGTATCGAGAGTGCTAAACATAGTCTTGCTGGATCGGTATTTAAAAAACCATTGTAATGAATCCAGGCGGGTGCCACGATTCTTATCTAATATATTTTTTTCCATTCGGGAAAAATTTAGGTTAGCGGTACTCAATAAATCATCTAAAGGTCCCTTGTTTTTTTTGCCTGCCAATGTTAGCAATAGAAAAAGAACACTGCCAATAATTACAGCAACTAATAATAAACCAATTCTCTTCGCTGCCGTATATATTTTACCCTTGTCCATTCTTACGTATTTTTTTTGTGTATTTTATATTATTCAATTCTACTTTCCTCCAGGGATCTTCAATCGAAATCTTTTTTGATTCAAACGCCGCAAATAATCCCCCAAGACTCATTAAAAATGATATTACCGAAAACCCTACCATGCCCCAAATAAATCCACTGGATAATTCAAGCCTGGCTTCAGCAGTAAAATATTTTCTCATTATTACCACAAAAAATATTGTAGCTATAAAAATAACCTGCTGCACTAATAAAGGACGAACAAGGGGCGTAAACCCTTTTACAGCCTGCTTAGCTGTAGGGATATAAGGGATTTTGCCATTCCATAGCGACAACAGAAATCCGTATGCAAATATTGGCCAACAGGCATATTTTAAAAAAGTTCCTTTCAGGTGTAATCCTTTTTCAGCCGCCGGATGGCAAAACCATTTTTGAACATACAGGTAAATGGAAATGCCAACAATGGCAACCGGTAACCAGTTCAATATAAAGTCAACCAGGTCCATATCGGCAGGTAACCAGCCCAGCCATAAAAACAGGTAAGGAAAGAGAATGAAAAAAAACATGGTAACTCCCGAAAAATAATAAGTGCCTATCATACTGTAGGATAACCTTTGCCAGAACGATAATTTTTTCCAGAGCACTGGTAATTCTGCAAACAAGACTTCATGTACACCCCTTGACCATTTTAACTGTTGTTTACAAAACGAGCCCAAATCTTCAGGAACCAATCCCCGGCTAACGATAACAGGAACATATAAAGATTGCCAACCAGCCGCATGAATACGTATAGCGGTAACAAGATCTTCTGCTAATCCAATTCCATGACCACCGATACTTTCCAACGCTTTTCTCCTGAAAGTACAGTTGGCACCAATGGCTACTGCACAGTTATAACCATTCATGCCTATTTGCGTGGGGCCATAAAATGCATACGTTTGTTCAGCGGCACCCTGCGCCGTAAATGAGCGGTATTGATTGTAGTAAGCCTGGGCTACCTGTACAAAACCAATCTTGTCATTGGTAAAGTGGCCCAATACTTCATCAAAAAAATTTTGAAAAGGTATATGATCAGGGTCCAGCACCAGGATAAAATCTTCTGTAGTTTTTCGTAGGGCAGCATTAATTTTTCCGGCCTTGGCTCCCGGCAGATCCAACAATTCCAGCCAGACAGCTCCGTATTTTTCGGCAACCGCTTTAAATGCAGGATCTCTTGTGTCATCCAGTAAATAAGTTGTATGCGGATAATTTATTTTTGAGCAGGCTTCCAGTGTTTTTTCAAACATGCTAAGCGGTTCACCGGGTGAACTGGTGGTGAAAATGGCCACACTCAATCCTTTGGGAGTTGTAACAGGCCCCGGAATTTTGATACCAAGATAACTGATCCACAAGAAAATCATCCGTAAGATACCCCACCAGAAAACAAGAGATAAAAGAATAAAGAGCGGAATTGAGGCTGCGTGTTCTTCAGTAAACCACCAGTTAAATAAGTTGATGATACAGAATATACCAGTTATGATAAGAGATAACAGAAATACTTTATGAATCGTACGAAATGGGGCTGCCTTTCGGAACAACCATAAATTTTCACTTTCGTTTATCATTTATAAAAAGATATTTTAATTGGATATAGCCAGAGTTAGATTTGAAAAAGATTAAACTATTGTAAGTATAATTGCCACTGATATAAAATTGTTTAGCTAGCTTAATATTTAGTTCACTGGTAATTTCTAAAGGAGTATATCTAAGGCTATTATATTTTTTATTGATAAAAAATGGGCCTGATCCATTCCTGTCAATGTACAATGACGGTTGGTCGGCCTTCGCATAAAAACCAATACTGACGCGGGATGAAATACTTACAGATTTAGAAAGCGGTATACCAATGGAAATCAATGCTGCATTTATGTACTGATGGTTAGGAGTAAAATACGGATCGTACATTCCTTCCACTTCTTTGTTAGGCACATAAGGCGGCGCAAGAGCAGCTTTAGGAGTAAAAGTATTTTTATCAGAACTGGCATAAGAAAAAGAATAACCAGCTTTTAGCGAAAATTCTTTTTTATCTATAAGCGGTGCTAATAACCAGGCGTATGTTGTGTTGGATAAATTACCATCATCAAAATGCTGACTTTGATAAGCCACTCTACCCAACCATTTATTATTCTTATTAAAATTTAAACCGGCTTCCGATACCTGGTATAAAAAAGGGTTCATAATACTGGCAAGGGTATATTGGTAAGGTTTTTTTTCGGTTCCGGCATCTGCTGAAAAGCTGTTTGATAATTTTTGCGTCAGCAATATTTTCCATGTAGCATTTCCCTGGTAATTATTCCCCTGGAAATAACCTGCCGCCAATTCTATATTTGTTTTAGTAGATCCGATATAGATTTTGTTACCAGCACTTATCCACGAAGTTGAATACGCCTGCTCAGTATTTTGCTGATTAAAACTGGCTTTTATGAAAGCTGATAACAACCAGGATCTGTAAATGCCGGCCTCGGGTTCAATAAAACTTTGTTGCAAAGGTTGATCGTCTGAATAAGCGCCTCCCTTCAGTTTTAAATAAGGGGCGGTCAACTCTTCAATTTTCGTTAGAATACTTTCGGCTTCCTTATTTCCCGGAAAAATGGTTGTTATATATTGGGCTCTTTTTTTAGCTGAAGAAATGTGTCCATTATGTAAATCTATCCAGGCAACTGAAAGGTTAGCCTCTGCATTTTTTTTATCCGCGTTGAGAACTTCTAGGAATAAAACCCTGGCTCTTTCTGTTTTGTTCAATTGATAAAGCATCCTTGCATAATCCAGTTTCAGTGGCATATAATTAGGATAGTGAGTTGTTCCTTCTTCATACATTAATTCTGCTTTTTTAAATTCTTTCATCCAGTATAAGAGCTGAGCCTGCAATTGTATTGCATATTGATCTTTGTTATGAGCATTATATAATGTAAGCAGATCATTCGCTTCTGAAAACATTTGATCATTTGCTTTTGAACGGGCTAAATTGACTGTATCGACAGGCAGATTCTGGCAATTAGTTGTCGTGATTATAAATGTCAGGTTAATTAAAAGGATCAGGAATTTCATAGTAGACGTCAGAGCAATAATTTAGTAGAAATTGGATCTTTAGATTATAATAAACGAGTATCAGGAATCTTTATTGCTGTCACCATTTTAAGGCGCAGTCCGGATTTTAGAATTACTTTCTGCACGTAATTTCGGATACTCCAAGATTGAAATTTATAATAAAATATTTATAGCTATTACATCTTGACTTACCCTAAATAAAGTTTACAAGAGTTTCTTTTAAAAGTTTTATATAATCAATGTTGCAAAATTGAACACCACGATTTGAGTGATGAATCACAATGGCATCGGTAAGTTTTTCCACCAAAGCTTTTTGCAAGGCAACTACTACACTTTATACCTCATATTATAACTAACATGGAAGCCAGGAATTTTTCGGTTATAGTCATCAGTTAGAAAATTTTAATAATCAAAACTGATGGCCCTTTAAAAAATATAATTAATTTATGCCATCCACTGTTCATGTGCAAACATGGGCGTAATACCCTTTAACAGTGCGCATGGAGGGACCCGAGATCGGGGAAGTGGTTGAAGAAATGTTTTGAGTCGGAGGTGCACACTTCTTTTTATTCTTACCAACAATTTATTTTTTGCCAATAAATTTAAAATACCTCTCTGCCAATTGTTAAATCTCTTTGTTCAAAGAATGGTTGCAGCGTTATCAATAAGCTTGTAACCTCCGCAGCGAGGCTGTTGTTTACGATTATATAAGTTCTATTATCATTTTTATTTTAAAGAGGACAGGGGAAACCATTGAAGCATCATACTGCAAAAAATAAGGTATTCAAATTTGAATTCTTTAAAAACATTTTCTTTCATCAATAAATATTATATATTTGCCCAATCAATTCCTCCTGTGAAAGACGGCGCCCGCCACTGAAAAATATAAATATTTTTCGCTTTTAACTATCCTGTTATGAAATTTTCAACAATGAAAATTTATAAAGAAATTTATTTCTTTATAATCGCTTTTTTATTTTGTATTCAAGCCTCTTTTGCACAGCAAACAAAAATTTCTGATTATGTTATTTTTGGAGGAAAAGTCGCAGGGGGCCAAACAACGCCTGCTTACCCGGGTTATGGGGTTCAGTTAAGTTCTTCGATTGATATTGAAGGAGGTATAATTGGAAGTTATAACCTGGTTCAATCAACGGGCAGCCTTACTCTGGGCGCAAATGTTTACAGCGGAGGTGCCATACAACTTGCCAATAGCAATACGGTTACCGGTTGGATGGCAGCCGGAAGTTCTACATCGGCGGTTTCAGGAACCGTTATCTCTGTGGGTTCTAATACAAATATTGGCGGCAATATAGATGCTAATGGAAATATTATAATCGGAGGCGGAACAGTTTCCGGAACGGTAACTCACCCAACAGGTACTACTTATTCCGGACCCCTTCCCGTGGGTGGCAACAATGTTGGAATTCCTAATTTTCGGGGACTTCCTGCTATGCCAGTCATAAATAATTTCCCCATAGTAGGGTCAACCAATATCAGTAATAATAAAACGGTTAGTCCCGGTTCCTATGGAGATGTAACTCTGGGCGGCAATAAAACATTGACTTTAGCGGGTCCGGGTATATATGTTTTTAATTCTATAGTTAATTCCGGAACCACAAATAATTTTGTATTTGATTTTAAAAATGACCCAACCGGGCAAATTAAAATATATGTATACAGTGATGTTAACCTGGGCAAAGTGCAAGCCAGCATGATCAATGGGGGGAGTGAATCCCGGATATATCTTGAAACACATGGTACCGGAAGCACATCTTCTGACAGAACGCTAGCTTTTTCTATTGCCAATGGAGCTGCTGGAAAATCTTCTAAATGGATAGGTACTGTTTGGGCACCCTATGCTGCCATTTATGTTGGCTCAGGAACAGGTAGTACTAATATTGTCGGGGCGCTTTATAGTGGTACACAGGTTAATATTCAAAGTGGGATAAACATGATTTTTGCACCTTTTAGTTTTTGTGCTATACCTGTTATATATGCAGGACCCGATAAGGCACTAGACGTTTACTCTAAAGCACAATTAACTGGAACTTCTTCCA
>JBDTXP010000125.1:0-6738 GCA_040006135.1 Ginsengibacter sp.
TACAATAGCGCTAATGATTATCCTTACGATTTCTCGCCCGATGACAAAAGTATCATCTTTGGAAGTGCAAGGAATATCCAGGCAAATAATATTCGATTTTACAGTCCGCGGCTTTTTCAAAATTTATATACCGTACCTGTAACTGGAGGAAAAGCAATTCTTATTTCCGGCGCAGGAATGGAGAATGCTCATTATAATTCTAAGGGAAGCGAAATTGTTTTCCAGGATAGAAAAGGTTATGAAGATCCATGGCGTAAGCATCATACATCAGCAGTAACAAGGGATTTGTGGATCATGGTTGTAAAAAACAATACTTATAAAAAGATCACTGACTTTATAGGTGAAGACCGCGAACCGGTATGGAGCCATGATGACGGCTCAGTATATTATCTAAGCGAAAAAAATGGCAACCAGAATATTTATAAGAAAACTCTTGGAAGCGGAGCTGAAGTTCAGCTTTCTGATTTTAAAAATAACCCTGTCAGACATTTGAGTGCATCTAATGATAACACACTTTGCTTTACTTATGATGGCGAGATATATACTTTGGCAAATAATGGCTCGGCAAAGAAAGTAAGTATCCAGATAGATAATGATGGCCGTCTTGATGTAGAGAAAAATGCACCCATCAATGGTCATGTTACTGAATTTGTATTATCACCTAATGGAAAAGAAATAGCATTTGTAACCCGTGGTGAAATATTTGTGACAAGTGTGGATGGCGATGTGACTAAGCGAATTACCAATACGCCTCAACAGGAACGCATGGTTCAATGGTCTCCTGATGGTCGTAGTCTTATTTATGCAGCTGAGAGAAACGATAATTGGGATATTTATCAATCTACTATTGAAAGAAAGGAAGAGCCTTATTTTTATGCTTCCACAGTTTTAAAAGAAGAACCTTTAATTGCAACAAGTGCCGAGGAATATCAGCCAAAGTATAGCTCTGATGGTAAAGAAGTAGCCTATATAGAAAACAGAAATGTTTTACGCGTTTATAATCTTGCATCAAAAAAATCAAGAACCATTTTACCCAAAGGACATAATTATTCTTATAGTGATGGTGACTGGAACTTTGACTGGAGCCCTGATAATAAGTGGCTGATTACTGACGATCAACGAGGTTATTTTAGTCAATCAAACGCTGCCCTTATTAATGCGGATGGTACCGGTAATATTATATATCCGGTTAACAGTGGCTTTGGAGAAGGTAATTCAAAATGGGCACTCAATGGAAAAATGCTAACCTGGATGAGTGATCGAGAAGGAAGAAAATCACTGGCAACTCAGGGTAGCCGCGAGGTAGATGTATACGGAGTATTTTTTGACCAGGCACTTTATGACCGCTATAAAATGAATAAGGATGAATATGCTTTGCTGAAAGATGAAGAGGATAAGGAGAAAAAAGATTTGGCTAAAATTGATTCAATGAAATCTATGGTAAATAAAAAGGAAAAAGTACCACAAAAAACGTGGACTCCTGATCTTGATAACCTGGATAATCGCCGTGTACGCCTGACCATCAACAGCGCATCTATTAGTGATTATATCGTGGACTCCAATGGGACAAATCTATATTATCTTGCTTCTTTTGAGAAAGGCTACGACCTGTGGAAAACAGAATTAAGAACAAGGGAAACAAAAATATTAGCGAAACTGGAAGGCACTCCTAGTGGAATAGAACTCTCTAAAGATGGCAAATATTTATTTGTTACTAATGATAATAAACTGGTTAAGATAGATGTCACCACGGGAAAAACCACGGACATAAATATTAAAGGAGAAATGGTTCTTAATCCTGCGATGGAACGTGCATATATTTTTGATCACGTATGGCGACAGGTAAAAGAAAAATTTTATGATCCCAAATTGCATAATGTGGATTGGCAGATGTATAAAAATACTTACGCGAAATTTTTACCACATATCAATAATAATTTTGATTTCCAGGAATTGCTGAGTGAATTATTGGGGGAATTGAATGCTTCGCATACAGGTGGCCGTTATAGCGTTAGTGCACCCAATGGTGACAACACTGCTTCGCTTGGCCTACTTTATGATGAAACCTACACTGGCAATGGCTTGAAAATTACAGAAGTAATTACGGGAGGTCCGCTTGATAAATCAAAAAATAAAGTAAAAGCCGGCGATATCATTGAAAAGATCAACGGTACCTCGTTGTCTAAAGACGCAGATTGGGCCATGCTCCTAAACAGGATGACCGGTAAAAATATATTACTATCAGTATACAACCCTTCAACAAATGCGCGGTTTGATGAAGCCACGAAACCAATATCCTTTGGCGATGAGGCAGGACTGATGTACACAAGATGGGTGAAAAAAATGACTGCCTTGGTTGATAAACTGAGTGGTGGTAAAGTAGGCTATGTACATGTACAGGGTATGAACGATCCGAGTTATAGAAATACTGTTGACGAAGTGATGGGGAAAAATTTGGAGAAAAAAGCGTTGATCGTTGATACGCGCTTTAATGGCGGTGGCTGGTTGCATGATGACCTGGCAACTTTCTTAAGTGGTAAAAGATATCTTCAATTTTCTCCACAGGGAAATATTATGAAGGGTGGTGAGCCTTTAGGCCGTTGGCAAAATCCGAGTTGCGTTTTGATCAGTGAAAGTAATTATAGTGATGCTTTCATTTTCCCATATATCTATAAACAAAATGGATTGGGTAAATTAATAGGTATGCCTGTAGCCGGCACTGGAACCGCAGTTTGGTGGGAAACACAAATAGATCCATCGATCGTTTTTGGTATCCCAATGGTAGGAACTATTGGTAAAGAAGGAAGGACTACAGAGAATATGCAAGTGGAGCCTGATATAAAAGTGCCGCTGACTTATGAAGATCTCTTAAATGGAAAAGATACACAATTGGAAGCAGCGGTGAAGGAAATGCTGAAAGAAATAAAAGTAAAAGAGAATTAAGTAACAGGATTGTTTTCATTCCAAGATACGAATGAGCAAATACGCAAAGAGTTTTTCATAGAGCTCCTAACTCTTCGTGCTTTTTATTTTTATTTGTTCCCTTGCGTGAAAAAATAGTTTTTCTTTAGAATTTTGTAAAAACCCATTTAAATCCGATAGCTGTTATAATACAGAGGAGGGCTGTTCCCAGCCATAATGTTGAGAAACCATAGTGTTCGGCAACGAAAGTGCCGATCAATGGTGAAAAAACAAATGCTGAAGAAACGGAAAGCGCATTCAATCCCATGTAGGCACCTTTTCGATGTTTGGAGCCACGGTTTACAGTGACAGTGGCCATAAAAGGCATCGCTAATATTTCGGAAAGACTAAGGAAAAGCATTGCGACAAACAAAACCCAATTGCCGCCGGGAATTAGCAGGATCAAGAATGAAATTGCGCCCAAAGTTACTCCGGCTGTGATCGCTAACGAAGCACGCATACTTCTTTCGGCCATTTGCACAATGAGCATTTCAAGAAGAAATACTGTTATACCATTAGAGGCGAGTACCAATCCAATATTTGCTTCGCTAAGATGATGCACTTTTCGATAAAAAAGCGGGAGCGTGCTTAGCAATTGAAAAAATGAAATTCCATACAGGCAGCAAAAAAAGCTATAAACAAGAAAAGGTTTATCCTTCCATGGTGAGATTCCGGTTTTAATTTTTTTTACCTTCTTTTCCTTTTTATTTAATAGATCACGTTTTTTATTAACCTCAAGATTTTTAAAATAAAAATAAAAAAGTAAGCCTGCAAGAAATGCAGCAAGTCCGTTTCCGTAGAATAACAAATTGTAAGAGATGGCTGCAAGAACGCCGCCCAGTGCAGGCCCGATGGAAAATCCCAGGTTTATGGCCATCCTGTTTAGTGAAAAAGATCGGGTAATATTTTCAGGCTTTGCATATACACTTATTGAAACCGAGTTAGCTGGTCTGAAAGTTTCAGTGATGGTACTTAGAATAAAAATTCCAATTGATAAAGCCCAGACTTCCTTAAAAAGGGGAAGTAAGAAAAACACGGGAACCGACAAGAAAATACTGGCCAACTGCACCCGGAAATGTCCGATTCTATCTGTTAGCCATCCTCCCAGTGTTGATCCGGCCATAGCGCCCAATCCATAGCAACTTAAAACTATGCCGGTTTGGGAATAACTAAATTTGAGTTCTGCAACCATATACACGCCCAGGAAAGGCAATACCATCGCGCCAATTCTATTGATCAACATCACTGCTGACAGCATCCATGATGGCCATGATAACCCTCTGTATGAGTCAAGATAAATTTTAGCGTAACGATTCATTTAATAAAATAGCACGCAAAAATACAGGGCGTAATCCTTAAGATGTATACCACAGGTAAAAAAGATTTTATTGTTTTTGAGCTAACCGTATTTTTATAAATGGTATATCTATAAAATAAATTTTAAATCGATGTGGAAGCAAATTCTTAAGGTCACATTAATCGCCGGTGCATTAGATATTTGTGCAGCCTGCATCCAGGCTTATATTTCGGCGGGGCTCATGCCTTCTTTTATTCTGAAATATATTGCCAGTGGTGCTTTTGGTAAATCTGCTTTTGATGGTGGTTTAGGAATGATGCTTTTTGGTTTACTATTTCATTTCATTATTGCTTTTGCCTGTACGGCAATATTTTTTATGTTGTATCCAAAAACGGAGTGGCTGCATGCGAGCATTATACTCAACAGTATTTTAATTGCATTTGTGGCATGGGGCGTCACTAATTTGCTGATAATAAAGATGAGCCGGATTCCCAACAGGCCTATTCATTTAGGTCCTTCGTTTATCGCCATCGGGATTTTGGTTATTACTATTGGCCTGCCGCTCAGTGTGTTTGCGAAAAAGTATTATGGGAAATAGCCTAATGAATTTTTAAAATTATTACACCACTACATTAACCATTTTGTTTTTTACATAAATAATCTTCTTCGCAGGTTTTCCTTCCAGCCATTTTTTTACGATCTCGTTATTCATTACTAAATCTTCTACTTCAGATTGCGTGGCTGATAAAGAAATAGTCATCGTAGTTCTTAATTTCCCATTGATAGAAATCGGGTATTCCTTTTCAGATTCTGTGAGGTATTTATTTTCCAGTTTTGGATAGGAGGCATTTAAAATAGATTCTGAATTTCCCAAAGCATGATATAATTCCTCTGCAATATGAGGTGCATAAGGAGTCAATAAGATCAATAAAGGTTCAAGAATTTCTTTCTTATGGCATTTTAAATCTGTCAATTCATTTACACAAACCATAAAGGCGCTCACTGCTGTATTGTAAGAAAAGCGTTCTGTATCTTCTTCAATTTTCTTTATGGTTTTATGAAGTGTTTTTAATTCAGCATCAGAGGCCCCATCCCCCGCCTTCCCCGAAGGTGAAGGAGCTGATGAAGTCCAAATCGGACCTTTATTTTCATCATAAAATAAACGCCATAATTTTTTTAAGAAACGGTGCACACCCTCAATCCCTTTGGTATCCCATGGTTTGCTTTGTTCAATAGGGCCGAGAAACATTTCATACATGCGGAAAGTATCAGTACCGTATTTGTCCACCAAATCATTTGGGTTTGCTGTATTATATTTTGACTTTGACATTTTTTCGGTCTCTACGCCACAGATGTATTTGCCGTCTTTATTTTTAATAAAAATTGCATCCTCAAAATCAATCTTCCATTTTCTTATAGAATCAATGTCTAAAACAACACCGTCCACATATTCAACTGGCACATGAAGAGGAGTTATCACTACGCCATAATCAGTATTGTCTTTTACATCTTGATAAAGTTGTTCTTGTTCGTTGATTATATTTAAAAATTCAAAAGGAGTGATTTCTTTATGTTGGTACTTGTAAACCAACTCATATGATAAGAATATTGGTTGATCTCTCATCCAGAACTTTTGTTTAACTGCGATCCCTTTTTTCTCGGTATCCATAATGTAACCAACGTCAACTCTATAAATAAACCTGCTACTACCCTGTATCATTCCCTGGTTCACCAATTTCTTATAAGGTTCTTCAAAACCTATGTGTCCTAAATCGTACAAAACTTTTGTCCATAAACGGCTATACAATAAATGGCCTACTGCATGCTCCGTTCCGCCAATATATACATCCACCTGGTTCCAATAATCGGCTGCTTTTCTATCAGCGAAAGTGGTATTGTTATGCGGATCCATATAACGCAGAAAGTACCAGGAAGATCCTGCATAGCCCGGCATGGTTGAGGTTTCGCGTTTTCCGTTTGATACATTTACCCAATCAGTTAAATTAGATAATGGACCTTCTCCTTCTTTTCCCGGGCCATATTTTTCTACAAAAGGCAATTCCAGAGGCAATTCTTTTTCGTTCAAAGGAAGCGCCACACCATCACTCCAAACAATTGGAAAAGGTTCACCCCAATAACGCTGGCGGCTAAAGCCTGCATCACGCATGCGATAATTTACTTTTCGTTTTCCTATTCCTAATTCTTCAATTTTATTTATAGCTACACCGATTGCATCCTTCATCAACATACCATTTAAGAAACCTGAATTTTCTAACACAGCTTCTTTTGTTGCGTTTGCTTCTTCGCCATTATAATGTTCTCCAATAATGTTGGTGATAGAAATGTTGAAATGCTTTGCAAACAAGAAATCTCTTTGATCACCACAAGGCACTGCCATGATAGCTCCTGTGCCATACCCAGCCAATACATACTCTGCAATCCAGATTTGAATCTTTTTTCCATCAAAAGGATTGATAGCA
>JBDTXP010000126.1:0-6704 GCA_040006135.1 Ginsengibacter sp.
TATCACGCTCATCATTATTAAAATATTCCAGAGCGCGGTGGGCTAACAGATCATAGAGTGTAGGCCTGAGGTTGCGTGCATTTCCTTTGATAATTATTTCGTCAAAAGGCTCCAGTTTAGTTTTTTGGAGAAGTGCTTTATTGTGTATAGAAGCTTCATATAAATCTCCAATTTTTTTATGCAGATCATCAGTTGTCCAGGTCGCAATATCTTTTTTATCAAAATTTACGGTGTTGGTACGTTGATAAAGTTTGTACCGGTTTTGTTGGAAATAATTCCAGTACAATTGTGCGGTAATGCTTTGTAATATTGATTTTGCCGGCTCTTTCGCACTGGCTATATCCAGCTGCATAGAATCTATACTTTTTTCGTTGGCATCTTCTACTAAGTTTTGATTAAAAAGTATTTTAAATAGCAATGCCTTAATCAATTGCGGGTCATTGCCTGTTTTTTTCGCAGCTAAATAAATAATATTTACCTGGTCGAGCGCGGATTTTGTAAGTCCTTTCTTTTGCAGGTCCTCAATTTTTTTCCAGGAGGCAGAAAAATCATCCATAGATTTTTGGGCATTAGAAGCGTATGTTATTAAAAGTCCGGTAAAAAATAATACCGAAGTAATCACAAATAGTTTCATTTTCATGCGCACATTTATTTTAAAGATAAAAAATAACCTAAGAGTCTGTTATACTTAATATGATGTAGGAAATGCAAGAAATGCATAAATGGAACAAAATACTAAAATAAAAAAGCAAATAGAAATGACTATTTGCTTCATAGAATGAGATAAATATTTGTCACCTTAAATTATGATACACTTTTTGCACATCATCGTCCTGCTCCAGGTGATCTACTAATTTCAAAACTTCATTGGCATCATCCTCGTTCAGATCTACGGAGGTTGATGGTATTCGCGTAAGTTCTGAAGTGATTACTTCAATCTTTTTTTCTTCGAGCGCTTTGCTCATATTTCCAAAATCGTTGTAGGGTGTGCGGATAATAATATTGCCTTCGCTGTCCTCGCCTATTTCTTCCAAACCAAAATCAATCAGGTCAAGCTCCAGGTCATCAATATTAATATTTTCATTTTTAATTTTAAACTCACCCATATGATTAAAGAGAAAAGCTACACTGCCACTTGTACCAAGCGCTCCATTATTTTTATTAAAGTGCATGCGCACATTAGCGACAGTTCGCGTAGGATTATCCGTCGCTGTTTCTACTAATATAGCGATACCATGTGGGGCATACCCCTCATAAACTTCCTCATGGTAATCAGTTTTATCTTTTCCCATAGCGCGCTTGATAGCTGCTTCTACACGATCTTTGGGCATGTTCACTGCCTTGGCATTTATTATACACCGGCGAAGGGATGAGTTATTATCTGGCTCAGGTCCACCTTGCTTTACTGCAATATCTATTTCTTTACCAATGCGTGTAAATTGCTTGGCCATTTTATCCCAGCGGGCAAACATGGTCGATTTCCTTACTTCAAATATTCTTCCCATACCAATTATATTTTTTAGAGAAAATGGACAACCTTTTTTGGTTGCGATAGTCGCAAATCTAAAATCTTCTATCTAATTAGGAAAAAAAATCGCTTTATGCCCTACTTTTGTCGCCGGCATTAAGAAACTCCAGCCTGGATTTTTAAAATGTCGTAAAAAGGCAGCTAATGAAAGTGATGAAATTTGGTGGAACCAGCGTAGGTAAGCCGGAGCGAATGACGACCATCAAGGACTTGATCATTCGCGATAATGAACCCAAAATTGTTGTTTTAAGTGCGTTAAGTGGCACCACTAATGCATTATCTGAAATCAGTAAACTACTTTCCAAAGGTGAAAGGTCTGCTGCCAAACAAGCAATTGATGCATTGGATCAACATTATCAACACTACATTTTACATCTGCTTCAACAAGAAGAATATTATCAAAAAGCGAAAAATATTTTAGCTGAACATTTTGAATTTTTAAACATAATACTTAAAATATCTTTTAGCGAAGCGCTCGATAAAGATATTTTAGCACAGGGTGAATTACTCAGCACAAAATTATTTAGCATCTACCTTTCAGAGCAGTCCATACCACATGTATGGCTATCTGCCCTAGACTTTATGACGATAGACCCGGAAGGCGAGCCACAGATAGGCGGGATAAGGGTAAAACTGGCACAACTTCTTTCTCATAATAAAAAAACACAATTATTTATTACCCAGGGATATATCTGCCGCAATTCAAAAGGAGAAGTTGATAACCTCAAAAGAGGTGGAAGCGATTATTCTGCTTCCCTAATTGCCGGCGCCGTTCAGGCATCAGTTTGTGAAATTTGGACTGATATTGATGGCATGCATAATAATGACCCACGCATTGTTGATAATACCAAACCAATCCGTCAACTTAGCTTTAGTGAGGCGGCAGAACTTGCTTACTTCGGAGCTAAGATCCTTCACCCGGCAAGCATTTGGCCTGCGCAACATTTCAATTTTCCAGTACGTCTCCTAAATACTTTGGAACCTGATGCACCCGGGACATTAATCGAAAGCGCACCAGATGGGGAGGGTGTGAAAGCTATTGCGGCAAAGGATGATATAACCGCTATAAAAATAAAAAGTACGCGTATGCTTTTGGCTTATGGCTTCCTAAGGAAAATTTTTGAGGTTTTTGAAAAATATCATACTTCCATTGATATGGTTACTACCTCCGAGGTGGCTGTTTCCCTCACAATTGATAATGATAGTTATTTACCGGAAATTATCAGGGAGCTGGAACTCTATGGAACTATTACAATTGATACTGACCAGACAATAGTATCCATCGTTGGTAATAAAATAAGTAAGACAGAAAAAGTTTTGGCTAAGATATTTTCCAGCCTGGCAGAAATTCCTGTGCGCATGGTGAGCTTCGGCGGTAGCCAGCACAATATTTCCTTATTGATCCCGAAAAATGAAAAGGAAAAAACGCTGAAACTGTTGAATGAGGGGCTGTTTGGATAAGACCTGCCACAAATTTTAATTTCCCTTAAAACATTCCTTATTAGTAATTGATACCGGATCTCTTAAACAAAAAACTCATCAACCACATCGGGCCAATTAAAAGAAATTGCAAGTCTTTTAAAAATG
Source organism: Ginsengibacter sp. (assembly GCA_040006135.1). GTDB lineage: Bacteria > Bacteroidota > Bacteroidia > Chitinophagales > Chitinophagaceae > Ginsengibacter. The sequence goes on from JBDTXP010000126.1 coordinate 3,116, forward strand.
AAGGCTTCTTACCTTCCACCTTATGACCGTAGAACTGTCCAATCCAGGCAAGAACAAAAATTATTACGCTGATCATCCATAATTGAAGTGAAGTATTATTTTCAATAAAATAACACAGAGAGAGACAGATCATAATAAACAATATCATTGCGATGCCAAGAGATAAGGACAATCTTAAGTAATAGATTGCCACCAATATAAGCGCAATCACAGCCACATTCACCGTATAGCCACCTATGAGCCAGGGCAGTTTAATGGTGTATAATAATCCCACTATTGAGAAAAATATCAAAGGAACACAAATCCAGTGGATTAATTTATTGGTTTCATTCCGATGACTTTCGCCATATTCTGATAACCATTGTTCAGCAGTTCGCATAGCCATTATATTTTTATTTTCTACAATATAGTATTTTTCTGTAATCATTATAAATTCCTCTTTTGCCAAAAAGACATATAAACTTCTCATAAAAATAAATCAGGCGAACGGTATTTTTTACGCATCATTTACAATTTTGTAACTTTGCCGCCTTGTCATTTTGGCTCAATTAAGTTGTGAGCACTATTTTTGACGATTAATATTTTAAACAACTACTTCATTTAATAAGCATTTATATGCCCGGACTTCTCTCCGCAATCTTTGGCGGTAATAAAAGTGAAAAAGATGTAAAAGCCATAAGGCCTTACGTTGGTAAAATCAATTCCTTTTTTGATCAATATCAATCTCTGACAAATGATGAACTAAGAAATAAATCAGTGGAATTTCGTGGTCGCATCAAAGACCACGTCAAAAATATTGATGATGAAATTGACGCGCTCAATAAGCAAGCTGATACCCTCGATTCTGCTGATATTTCAGGTAGAGATGCTCTTTACCAGCAAATTGATCTATTAAAAAAAGAACGCGATAAAAAATTAGAAGAAGTGCTCCTGGACATTTTACCGGAGGCCTTTGCCGTGGTAAAAGAAACCGCACACAGGTTCAAAGAAAATGACGAGTTGGTAAGTACCGCAACTCAATTAGATCGCGACTTTAGCGTAACCAAAAAATATATAACCATAGACGGGGATAAAGCTATATATAAAAATAAATGGATTGCGGGTGGTACAGAAATTACCTGGAACATGGTTCATTATGATGTACAGCTTATTGGAGGTATCGTTTTACACCAGGGAAAAATAGCAGAGATGGCTACTGGTGAAGGTAAGACTCTTGTTTCTACCTTGCCTGCGTATCTTAATGCCCTTGCGGGTTTAGGTGTACATATAGTAACGGTTAACGACTATCTCGCACGACGTGATAGTGAGTGGAACGGTACTCTTTTCGAGTGGCTGGGACTCACAGTAGATTGTATTGATAAGCATCAGCCAAATAGCGAAGAACGTAGGAAAGCTTATGGCAGTGATATTATTTATGGCACTAACAATGAATTTGGTTTTGATTACCTGAGAGATAACATGGTGCATTCACCTGAAGAAATGGTTCAGGGCAAACACCACTTTGCCATGGTGGATGAGGTAGATAGTGTATTAATAGATGATGCAAGAACACCTCTGATCATTTCAGGACCGATTCCCCGTGGAGATCAACAAGAGTTTGACCAGCTAAAACCACGTGTGGAAAAAATTCTGGAGGCGCAAAAAAAGGTTACCGGCAAATTTTTGATAGATGCTAAAAAGAAAATAGCAGAAGGCAATGACGATCCCAAAGATGGCGGACTCTCACTTTTCCGTTCTCACCGTGGGCTTCCTAAAAACAGCGCGCTCATTAAATATTTAAGTGAGCCGGGTATGAAAGTAAAATTGCAGAAAACTGAGAATCATTACCTCGCCGATCAGCAAAAAAACATGCACATTGTTGATGACGAATTGTTTTTTGTAATTGATGAAAAAAATAACCAGGTACAGCTTACAGATAAAGGGATTACGTTGATTACCGGTGCAGGTGAAGATCCTGAATTCTTCATCATGCCCGATATTGGAGTAAAACTGGCAGACATAGAAAAAAGTAGCGCAACCCCTGAAGAAAAGTTAGAACAGAAGGAAGTTTTGCTAAATGAATATTCAATTAAAGCAGAGAGAATTCATACAGTTACACAATTGCTGAAAGCTTATACTTTATTTGAAAATGACGTAGAATATGTAGTAATAGATGGCCAGGTGAAAATAGTAGATGAGCAAACCGGCCGTATCATGGAAGGCCGCAGATACTCTGATGGATTACACCAGGCAATTGAAGCCAAAGAGAATGTGAAGATTGAAAGTGCCACTCAAACCTATGCTACCATTACGTTACAGAATTATTTCAGGATGTACCATAAGCTTGCGGGCATGACAGGTACTGCTGAGACTGAGGCTGCGGAGTTTTGGGACATCTATAAATTAGATGTAGTTTCTATTCCTACCAATGTACCGGTGATACGATCTGATGTGCAGGATCTTGTTTTCAAAACAAAAAGAGAAAAATTCAAAGCTGTCATTGAGGAAGTTGAAAAGATGACAGCGGCAGGAAGACCCATTTTAGTTGGTACTACTTCAGTGGAAGTAAGTGAATTGCTCAGCAGGATGATGAAGCAAAAAGGAATTACACACAATGTATTGAATGCGAAGCAACATGCGCGTGAGGCCCAGGTTGTAGCTGAAGCAGGGCTTGCAGGAGCAATAACTATTGCGACAAATATGGCAGGACGTGGTACAGATATTAAGCTGGGAGCTGGTGTAAAAGAAGCAGGCGGCCTTGCAATACTCGGTACAGAAAGACATGAAAGCCGACGCGTGGACAGACAGTTGCGTGGTCGTGCGGGTCGCCAGGGTGATCCGGGATCCTCTAAGTTTTTTGTTTCATTGGAAGATGATCTGATGCGCATGTTTGGCAGTGAAAGAATTGCATCACTCATGGACAGAATGGGCTATAAGGAAGGTGAAGTAATTCAGCACAGCATGATCTCTAAAAGTATAGAGCGCGCCCAGAAAAAAGTGGAAGAAAACAATTTTGGAATAAGGAAAAGATTGCTTGAATATGATGATGTCATGAACAAGCAGCGGACAGTAATTTATGGTAAGCGTAACCATGCTTTGTTTGGAGAAAGGCTGGCGCTCGATCTCGATAATGCATTTTATTCTGTAGCTGAGGGTATCATTAATTCTTTTAAAGAAATCAATGACCACGATGAGTTTAAGCTTGCAGTAATAATGAATTTTGGATTAGATACTGCAATTACCAAAGAAGAATTAGATAAGGGAGAATTAATGGAATTATCCAATCGCTTATACTACGAAGCCAAGGATCATTACAATTATAAGAACCAGGCAATGAGTCAGCAAACACTGCCTGTGATAAAAAATATCCGTAAAGAACAAGGAACTCATATCGTTAATGTGGCAGTGCCTTTTACAGATGGGAAAAAGGCCATGCAGGCGATTGCTAATCTTGATAAGACTATTGAAACAAATGGTGCTGAACTAACCAACGCACTCGAACGAAGCATTACGCTTGCCTTGATTGATGATGCATGGAAAGAACATTTACGTGCAATGGATGATCTTCGCCACAGTGTACAAACGGCAGGATATGAACAAAAAGATCCAT
>JBDTXP010000127.1:0-6652 GCA_040006135.1 Ginsengibacter sp.
TGAGAGAACAGATTTACAGTCTGTCGCCTTTAACCACTCGGCCATCTGCCCATTTTTTTTAGAGCCAGTGGAGGGATTCGAACCCCCGACCAGCTGATTACAAATCAGCTGCTCTGGCCAACTGAGCTACACTGGCAATCTTCATATCAAATACAAGAACTTCCCAAAAAATTGTTAGGGATATTTTTTGGGAAGGCAAAGGTAATGGAAAATGTTTAATGCAAAAATTTTGAAATGAAATAATTGACGGGTTATTTCAATACAAAACCATACCTGGTTCCATCTGAGGAATTAGTCATAAAATTAGAATCATTTATGCTCGCCCAATTATGTAGTAAGCCTTTCTTTAGTCCTTATAATTTTGGTAATGAGCGCTTCCAATGCTGTATCAAAACTTTCTTCGAAAGATTTAGAGGAATGCTTAACAAAAAAGCTATGGCCGGGTATTGAAACCTTGATCTCGGCAATTTTATCTTTGATTTTATGAACTACGTTATCCAATTTGAGATATACATCAACACGTGTGATGCGGTCGTGAAACTGGCTTAATTTCTCCAATTTCTTATCTATGTACAACATTAACTTACTGTCTGCATCAAAATGCTGTGTTTGAATTTTTACGTTCATTGCTCATGCATTTAAAAAGTGAAAAATAATTAAGTAAAAAATTTCATTGATTAAGTTTAATATTTAAAAGATTTTTCCAATTTATGCTCTTGGATGTGCATGATTATACACTTCCTTTAATTTTTCAATTGAATTATGTGTGTAAACCTGGGTCGCAGCCAAACTTGCATGGCCTAATAGTTCCTTAATAGCATTAATCTCAGCCCCTTTATTTGTTAAATGGGTGGCAAAAGTGTGTCGTAGCACGTGTGGACTTTTGCGGCTGATAGTAGATATCCTTCCCAGATGTTTTCTTACAAGCGAATAGACATACCTCGGATTTAATTTTTCGCCATGAATATTAACTAACAAGAATTCACTCAAAGAAGTGAATTCTTTATTCTTTTCCTCAATGAAATATTCTATTTCATGCAACATGGAATTATTAATAGGAATCAATCGCTCCTTATTTCCTTTCCCCAATACCTTAATAACAGTTGAATGCTTATCCACCTGGTTTTGCTTCAAATTTATTAGTTCACTTAAACGAATGCCTGTCTGGTAAAAAATCTGGAGAATGATATATTCCAATTTGCCTACATAATTATCTTCAAAAAATTCCTTGGAAAATAAGTCAGGCATTTGGTTTTCCTCTAAATAGACAGGAAGTCGCCTACTTACTTTTAAAGATGGAATACTTGAAGCTGGATTTTGTTTTGCCAATTGCATTCTCTGTAAATATTTATAAAAAGATTTAATGCAGGAAAGTTTTCGATTAATTGTTTTTGAAGCAAATTTCTTTTCCTTCAAAGATGCCATCCATGACCTTACCATTACGGTAGAAACTTCCACAGGATCTTTAATTGAAAATATATCTTGTGCGAATTCAAAAAATGAATTCAGGTCGTTTTGATAAGATATAACTGTATGATGCGAATAACGCTTTTCAAAAGTGAGGTATTCTAAATAGGGTTTTAAATAGAGGATACTGGTCGCAGGCATTTATCTATTTTATGGCATTAAAGATAAACAATCTTAGGTACGCAAAAAAGAGATAAAATTATCTCATAAACAAAAAAACCGGCACTTAAAAAAGTGCCGGTTACTAATGTATAATGTCAAATAAATTAAACTTCTATTTTACCGCTGGCAATCTGCTGCTTATAAACTGCTTTTAATACTTCTCCCCGCCTTCTAATTGAAGGTTTAATGAAGGCCTGACGCTCCCTTAATTGTAAAAGAGTGCGGCTTTTCTCAAACTTTTTCTTGTACTTTTTAAGTGCTTTATCAATATTTTCGCAATCTTTAGAATCAATAATGAGCATAAATTGGTATTTTTTTTTAAAGGACGGCAAAGATAAATGATTTTTTCAAAAATCAAGCAACATCATTCATACTTTTCTTAATAAAAACAAAAAAGCATGTTTACCGGGATAATTGAGGCTAAGGGGACTATTCAAAAAACAGTAAAAAATAATGGGAATATTACCTTCTCTATTAGCAGCGACCTAGGCCCTACACTAAACCCTGATGAGAGTGTAAGCCATAATGGAATATGCCTAACCATTGAAAATGTTTTTAATGACCGTCATGAGGTTACCACGATTTCTGAAACACTAAGAAAAACTAATGCTGAATTTTGGAAGGAAGGCGATATCATAAACCTGGAAAGAGCAATGAGGTTGAATGACCGATTGGATGGTCATATTGTTCAAGGACATGTAGATACTACTGCGCTTTGTACTGCCAAAGAGGAAATGTCCGGGAGTATTGAGTTGTCTTTTAGTTATGATGAACAATTCAATAATCTTATTATTGAAAAAGGTTCAATTTGTGTTAATGGAGTAAGCCTAACAGCATTTAATGTGACTAATAATTGTTTTACTGTGGCCATTATTCCATATACATTAGCCCACACAAATTTTAGCGCTTTCGATGTAGGACAAACCGTAAACATTGAATTTGATATTTTAGGAAAATACGTACAGAAAATGCTCAGGGTAAAGTGAACTCTAAATCGATGTGATAATGAGTACTTCTTTTAGTGCCAATAATTTAATCCTTCTTTTGATGAATAAAAGAATCCTTTAAGGTAACAGTTCTGTTATATACCAGGTTTGCTTCACTACTATCTTTATCAACACAGAAATACCCATTCCTTAAAAACTGGAGATGTTGACCCTCTGGGGAAGTTTTTAATGCCGGTTCCACAAAACCATTTTTTACAATAAGTGAATCAGGATTTATGTCGTCTTTAAAATTCCCGGCTTCCATTGCTGGATTTTCAGATTTAAAAAGGTGGTTATATAATCTGAATTCAGCAGGCAGACAGGCATGAGCATTTACCCAGTGAATGGTTCCTTTAACTTTCAGATTACTTACATCATTGCCACTTTTGCTTTCCGGAAAATAAGAACAAAAAATTTTCACTACTTCACCGGCATCATTTTTTTCTATTCGCTCACATTTAATTATGTATGCGCCTTTAAGCCTTACCATTTGCCCTGGTGCCAGCCTAAACCATTTTTTCATTGGAATCTCCATAAAATCCTCCTGCTCTATATAAAGCTCACGACCAAACAAAACCTCTCTTATATTTTGTAAATCATGAGGCAGGTTTTCTAGTTCCAGGCTTTCAACTTTTCCTTCTTCATAGTTTTCAATAATAAGCCTGACAGGATTAATAACTGCCATACGCCTTAAAGCATTAGTATTTAATTCTTCACGGATACAAAATTCAAGCAAACTAATATCAATAAGATTGTCACGCTTTGCCACTCCAATTTTTTCACAGAACAAACGAATGCTGGAAGGAGTATATCCTTTACGCCTTAGCCCTGAAATAGTAGGCATTCTTGGATCATCCCATCCCTTTACAAAATTGTCATTAACAAGTTGCAACAATTTTCGTTTACTCATTACCGTATGAGTCATATTCAACCGGGCAAATTCATATTGATGAGATGGGAAAATTTCCAATTTCTTAATATACCAATCATACAATTCACGGTGAGGGATAAACTCTAATGTGCAGATACTATGTGTTATTTTCTCAATACTATCCGATTGGCCATGGGCAAAATCATATAAAGGATAAATACACCATTTATCACCTGTACGGTGATGATGCGCATATTTGATACGATACATCACCGGGTCGCGCATGTGCATATTAGTAGAAGCCATGTCTATTTTGGCCCTAAGTACTTTATCGCCTTCTTTGTATTGTCCATTCCTCATCCCTGCAAATAACTCAAGATTTTCTTCTACACTTCTGCTGCGATAATTATTTTCTGAACCCGGAGTAGTATGATTGCCTTTTTCCGATGCAATTTGTTCGCTCGAACTATCATCCACATAAGCCAGTCCTTTTTTTATAAGTGCTACAGCGAAATCATACAATTGATCAAAATAGTCACTGGCATAATATTCATTGATCCAGGTAAAGCCAAGCCAATGAATATCTTCTTTAATGCTTTCCACATATTCTGTATCCTCAGTCACAGGATTAGTATCATCAAATCGTAAATTAGTATCGCCTTTATAATCTTGTGCCAAACCAAAATTCAGACAAATGCTTTTTGCATGACCTATATGGAGGTATCCATTAGGTTCCGGTGGAAACCGGGTAAGGATCCGGGTATATTTACCACTTTTTAAATCCTGCTCAACAATCTCTTCTATAAAGTTGTTACTTTTCTCTTCAAACATTAATGCTTCTTTTATTATTTTAATCCGCCAAACTTTTTGCGATAAGCTCAGCTATATCCAACACCTGCATATTTTCTTCCTGCTCTTTTACTTTTACTCCATCAGTAAGCATCATCATACAATATGGGCAATTAGATGCAATAATGCCGGCACCAGTATCTAAGGCTTCCTCTGCACGCTCTGTGCTTACCCGTTTATCACCTTTTTCCTCTTCCTTAAAAACCTGTGCTCCACCTGCACCGCAGCAAAATCCATTGCTTTTGCATCTTTTCATTTCCACCAATTCAACATCCAAAGCTTCGAGAACTTTACGCGGAGCTTCATAAATATTGTTTGCGCGGCCGAGGTAACAGCTATCGTGATAGGTGATTTTTTTTCCTTTAAAAAATCCATCTTCCTTCATGACTATTTTACCGGTATCAATCAACTGTTGTAGATATACCGCGTGATGAATCACATCATATTGCCCTCCCAAAACAGGGTATTCATTCTTTAAAATATTAAAACAATGAGGGCATGCCGTAACGATTTTTTTTATTTTATATCTATCCAATATTTCGATATTCTGATAGGCCATCATTTGAAAAAGGAATTCATTTCCCGCTCTTCGTGCAGGATCACCTGTACACATTTCTTCATTTCCAAGGATAGCAAAATCCACACCTATATGTGTGAGAATTGTGGCAAATGCCTGGGTTATTTTTTGTGCACGTTGATCAAAACTTCCTGCACACCCGACCCAAAATAAAATTTCAGGCTGTTTGTTTTCAGCAGCTAATCCAGCCATCGTATTTATATGCATTTACAGTCTTTTAATAAAAGCTAAATTACGACAAACCTGTGAAGGCTATTTCGGTTAAAGGTTTAAACTTATTTTTGCACAAACTTAAAAGCCTGGAAAAATAATAATTTCCCGGCAAGGTATGGGCACCTAAAAATATAGTATTGATAAAAAAAATTATGAACTGGGAACAATGGCCATTCAAATTATTGTATGCTCCAATTGTACCTGTCTGGATTTGGTATATGATTCGTTCTCGTTCCCCGTGGTTTTTCACCTCAAGTAATCCCAAACTCACTTTTGGGGGAATGGAAGGTGAACCAAAAAAGGAAATGCACGATTTACTACCTCCTGCATTATGTCCAACCTATTTTAATGTACTTCCCCATCAGCTTTTTTCGGAAATACAAAATAATCTTCTCCTAAATAATATCCAATACCCATTGATTGTAAAACCTGAAATTGGCGGTCAGGGTATTTTATTCAGGAAGATAAATGATGAGGCACATTTAAGAATTTATCACGAGAAAGTTCCGGTTGAATATTTTATTCAATCATTTATTCCGTGGCCTGTTGAAGTAAGTTTATTCTATTATCGTCATCCGCTGGAGCGTAAAGGGCACATTACCGGCTTTTTACAAAAGGTTCCGTTACAAGTTGTCGGCGATGGTATTCAAACGTTGAAGGAATTATTAATGGCCAATTCAAAGTCGCAAAAAAAATGGAAAGAATTAAAACAGCGGCACGGAGAAAATTTTGATAAAATAATTTCAAGAGGAGAGGTTTACAAAGTAAGCTATGCTGCAAACCATAACCAGGGAGCACAATTCATAGATCTAAAAGATGAAATAAATGATTCTCTTATAGAAATGCTGGATGAAATAAGTCATGGTATTAATGATTTTTTTTATGGCAGGTACGATATTATGTGTGAAAGTATTACTTCTTTAAAAGAGGGGAAAAATTTTCTTATCTTAGAATATAATGGTTGTGGCGCTGAACCAAACCACTTTTATGATACGGGATATACCTTAACTGGGGCCTGGAAAGAAATTTTAAAACACTGGAAAGTACTTTTTAAAATAAGTAAATACAATCATTCTCATGGATCTCCGCACTGGCCTTTTTGGAAAGGAGTGAGATTTCGGTCTCAAACCAAAAAATATTATAAACTTGTAAATGCAGTAGATAAAGAAATACCGTAAAGACCTAATTTCACTTAATGCGTTTTACAATCATCATTTTATTATTTATTGGAGCAATCAACTGTAGTGCCCAAAAATATACTCCTGTTGACCCCGGGAGTAAAGTTCATTTTATAATAAAAAATTTTGGTATCGGCACTGGTGGCGATTTTAATGGATTGAAAGGTGAAATTAATTTTGACACAATTCACCCTACTTCTTCGTTTTTTAATGTATCTGTTGCAGTAAAAACTATAGATACAGATAATAATTTGCGTGACAATGACCTACGTAGCAAAGATTATTTTGATGAGCCAACCTTTCCTGAGATAAAAATAATCTCCACCAGGATAGATAAAACCAATAAAAC
>JBDTXP010000128.1:0-6640 GCA_040006135.1 Ginsengibacter sp.
AGTCTAGCAACTACTCTTTCAAATGACGATTTAAGAAAGGCTTTTTGGATTAATCTCTACAATGGTTTTACGCAATATTTTTTGAAAAAAGATCCGGGGCGTTATAAAAGCAGGGGTAAATTTTTTAAATCGAAACAAATTAATGTTGCCGGTACCGACTGGAGCCTGGATCAAATAGAACATGATATTTTAAGGCGTTCAAAAATTAAATGGAGCCTGGGGTATTTGAATAAAATATTTGTTTCAAAAAAGATTAAAAAACTACGTGTAGATAAATTAGATTATCGCATTCATTTCGCATTGAATTGTGGCGCTAAAAGCTGTCCGCCTATTGCATTTTATGATCCAAATCATATAAATCAACAGCTGGATGTAGCTACCCGCGCATATCTTACGGGAGAAGCGGACTATGATTCAACAAACAATAAGCTTGAGCTTCCTGCGATTATGGGATGGTTTAGAAGGGATTTTAAAGGAAAGAAAAACATGCTGAAACTTTTGAAAAAACTGGACATCGTACCGCAGGACAAATTCCCTCGCATTTCTTTTAAAAAGTATGACTGGAATCTTTACCTAAACAATTATAAATAAAATCAAATGGCTAATCATTATTACAATGCCGAGGACCTTGCAAAGTTTGGCAATATCGGAGAACACGGGAAAAAACTGGCAGATAAATTCTTTGACTGGTACGGAACTGTTTTTGCCGATGGAGCACTTACTGCAAAAGAGAAATCGTTGATTGCCCTGGCGGTTGCGCATGCTGTTCAATGCCCCTATTGCATAGACGCATACAGCAGCGATGCTTATGAAAAAGGTTATAGCCAGGAGCAAATGATGGAAGCTGTTCATGTGGCGGCATCTATCAAAGGTGGCGCGGCTCTTGTACATGGTGTACAAATGATGAATAAAGTGAAAGAAATAGCGATGTAAAAACACACTATGAAATCTTTAAAAGCAGAACACAACCGGTTATCCGATTCCCATGAGCAAATAGCGCAACTGGAAACCGGCATACATGAAAACGATCCATTCCGGCTTGTACCTTTCCAACAAAAGTTGGAGACGATCGGCATGTACCCACTTCGGCCAACAGGTGTAAATATTTTGCAAATAAATATGGGTAAAATGTGCAACCAGGTTTGCGCGCATTGTCATGTGGATGCAGGTCCGGATAGGAAGGAAATAATGACAAAAGATATAATGAATTACTGCATTGATGTCATAAAAAATAATGAAGACATTACAACGGTGGACCTTACTGGTGGTGCGCCTGAAATGAACCCGGATTTTATTTGGTTTGTCGAGAAAATAAAAGAAACAAATCCTCGTGTACACATCATTGTTAGATGCAACCTTACAATTATTGTTGCCAACAAAAAATATTACGGTTTGCCTGAATTTTATAAAAAGCATGGACTTGAAGTAGTGAGCTCATTGCCCTTCTATACTAAAGACAGAACAGACAGACAGCGTGGGAATGGCGTTTTTGAAGATTCTATAAAAGCGCTTAAGATGTTGAATGATGTTGGATATGGTGTTGATGGTTCAGGCCTTGTTTTAAATTTGGTGTACAATCCTGCAGGCGCTTTTTTGCCACCAGCGCAAGATGCATTGGAAAAAGAGTTCAAACAGTCTTTACAAAAGGACTTTGGAATAAGTTTTAATAATTTATTTGCCATCACGAACCTGCCGATAAGCCGCTATTTAGATTATCTTATCAAAAGTGGCAATTACGAACGATATATGGAAAAGCTTGTTGCGGCATTTAATCCTGCCGCTGCAGCAAATGTAATGTGCCGTAATACTGTTTCTGTTGGCTGGGATGGGGAATTGTACGATTGTGATTTTAATCAGATGCTGGAACTTAAAACAGATACTTCTCATCAACATATTTCATCCTTCAATAAAACAGAACTTAATACTAGAAATATTGTGATCAATCAACACTGTTATGGTTGCACAGCCGGTGCAGGAAGTAGCTGTGGTGGTGCGGTAACGTAGGAACAGGTCGCGATCTATCCTAAAACGATGGGTACAGATAAACTTTAAGACTTTTGATAAAAACATATTTTCTATCTTTTCATTTTATTTTTAATTTTTTTGTAAGAAAAATAACCGCTGATCAATGTGGTCGTCAATAATAAACTATAGATCCACCAGGGAATATTCTTACCAAAAATCACGAGGTAAATATTGGCAGCATTGAAGATCAAAAATGAAACTATAACGGGTAAAATAATTTCTTTTTTTTGCCTGTACCAATGAATCAACCATGCAACAGAAGCTATAAACAATGGCGTTGCTGCTACATGAATACCCAAAAAAATCAATGGATTCACTTTATAATTTTCCCCCAGTGTTGTATAATAATTTTTAATAGCCTCCCAAATATTTTGCATAAATTGAAATTAGAAAATTTAATGCAAAATGGTTAATTGGAGTTAAGAATAAAACATTAATGACCAATTCATGTATTCTTCGACGAAAGCTCAAATGGAATAATTATATAAAGAATATGTTTTTTTTAAAAGAGTATGATGAAAGATATTGTATAACTTCTTCTATTTATGAAAAACGCGCTTATTATCTTCGTTCGAAAGCCAGAATTAGGGAAAGTAAAGACGCGTCTTGCAGCTGATATTGGCGATGAAAATGCATTGAAAGTTTATAACGATCTCTTGACACATACCTGCGTTATTACTAAAGGTTTACCGCTGGACAAATATGCTTTTTATAGTGAAAAGGTAACAGGAGAAGATTTATGGAATAAAAATGGGTTCTACAGAAAAATACAAAATGGAAATAATCTTGGAGAAAAGATGGAAAATGCTTTTAAGGTCCTGTTTAATGAAAGCTATGAAAAATTAATAATTATTGGAAGTGATTGTTTTGAATTAGATGAAAGCCTTATCAGCAAAGCATTTAAGCAATTGGATAATTATGATGTGGTAATAGGTCCGGCAAATGATGGCGGCTATTATCTACTCGGAATGAAAAAGATCCACCCTTTTCTATTTAGGAATAAAAAGTGGAGTACTGATTCCGTTTTCAGTGATACATTGCAGGATATTCAAGAGCATACACTTTCGTGTTTTCGATTACCTGTTTTGACAGATGTGGATACAGAGGAAGACTATATTAAAACAAGAAAAGATTAATCATCATGAACCAGATCCTGGAAACACTTCATACACATCTTCAGGAAAAAAGAATTCAGTTTTTCGTGATCTTTTCAGTTTTTGTTTTACAATATTTATTTGAACATTTTTTCCCGGAAAAAAAGAAATACAACAGTTTTAAAAATGAGCTGAAAAATATAGGTGTTGGAATTTTTAATGGCTTGATCCTTTTTATACCTTCAGCATTAATCATCATGGTGATAAATTATAGTGATAAAATTAATTTCGGCTTACTTCATTTTACCTCATTTCCTTTCTGGCTTAATTTATTAGTTACAATTTTTCTAATGGACATAGGAATGTATTGGTGGCATCGTGCAAATCATACTGTGCAACTATTCTGGCGTTTTCATCGCTTTCATCATTTGGATCAAAAGATGAATACTACAACAGCGGTTCGTTTTCATTTTATAGAATTACTTTTTGCGTGGATACTGAAGAGCGCATACATTTTCCTGTTAGGTATTTCATTTTTACCGTTGCTAATTTACGAGGTACTATTTTTTATAGTGGTGGTCATACACCACTCAAATATTTCCGTCACGGCAAAAGGTGATTTTATGTATCGCAAATTATTCTCTTCACCTTTAATGCACAGAATACATCATTCAAATATTAAGGAAGAGATGGATACAAATTATGGCTCCGTGTTTAGTTTTTGGGACAGGCTGTTTGGCACATATAAACGGCGTGCTTCATCTGAAATAGTATTTGGAGTGGACGAAAGACTTATGTGAGTGGTGAGTAGTGAGTTGTGAGATATTGAGTTGAGATACCTTGCTACAATATACAGTAGCTTAAAAATAATATTAAATTAAATTTCATTTTACTTTACTTTACTTAAGGCCAGCATTCCTAAAAACCAGCGTGGCAAAGGTTTCTGTGACTTCCTATTTTTCAGGTTATAGTTAATTCCCCATTTTTTTAAAATAGGAATTTTATGAGTTTCCACCAGTTCGATCAAAGTATTATCAGGATCTTCAACATAACAAAACCTACCGGAAGCTTCTGACATAGAAAACGATTTTTCACTGTCCACTGAGAAATCAAAACCTGCATTATGCATTTTTTCTTTGAGTAAATTCATATCCGTTACATCAAGACATAAATGAATAAAGCCACAATCGCCCCAATAACGATTATGAAATATTTTTTTGGGCACAAAATCTTTTGCCTGTATCAATTCAATTTGCATACCACCGAACATCTGGCAAAAAGCACCGGATTCCGAGTGCGGATTATCTATTATAATTCTCCTAAAACTTTTATCTTTTTGATCAGCAGGCCCATCTTCAACTTTACAGCATTGGTCAATTATTACTTTTCCCCGACCTACCAAAGTAGTATAAAATTCAGTTGATTTATCAATATCGCTCACACCAATCACAGCGCCCACTACGCCGCCAATACAATTATTTGTTTTATATAATTCACTTTTATCTTCAATAATATCAAAATGATTTCCATGAGGATCTTTAAGCCAAAAATGTTGCTGGCCGATCGGTGACTTGAAAATATCCGATAAAGTAACATCTGGAAACTTTTGGAAATGTTTATGCGCAAGTCTAATGCATGGTGATTTTATCTTAAGGGCAAAAATACCTATATCTCCTAATTTTGGTATAGTTGTAGGTTGATGTGGTGTGCGATCTAAGAACTGCCAAATTTCAAAGCCACCACCACCTTTCATATTCAGGCTAAGAATTGCCCTTCGTTTATGAATTTCATTCCCTGTATAATTTGCCATGAGGCTTGCATATGCTTCATCATCAAAGACGAGAACATTCATTCCAAAAAGATCACGGTATAAGAACTTTGATTCATCTGCATCTTGTACTCCGATGCCGGCTTGCTGTATTCCGGTAACTAAATTTTTCATAAATTATTCATTCCTATATACGTTCAACCCTACGTTAAGGATTCTATGGAGTAAGGAGTTTCTTATACGTTGAAAGCATTAGCATAGGCGACACCCCTTTCTTATACATCTTTACCATTTTATAATTTGCTTTCTGAACCTTATACCAGGAAAGCATTTGATACTTTCGCGCAGACACAATAACATTCCTTTTTATGATGGCATATTTACCAAGTTTTTTCGTTCTCTCCACTATATCGTAATCTTCCATAATAATTTGATTTTCATTAAACCCATTTACCTTCCTGAATAGATTACTTTTAATAAACAAAGTTTGATCACCACCATAGCATTCGAAAAGATCGAAACGGGTAAGCCACGCATTCATTTTTAATAACACGCTGGAGCTGTCAAATTTTGTACGGAATCTGCCAAAATCAAATCCCGCTTCAATTGCTTTAATAATATCCCCGGCAAATGTTTCGGGCGGAAGCGTATCAGCATGCACAAAATATAAAATTGAACCCTTTGATAAAGAAGCCCCAAAATTCATTTGGGCAGCTCTCCCGTTTAGCGGAGATGCATAAGCTGAAGCTCCAGCTTGCTTCGCGTTGATGAGTGTCAGATCATTGCTCCCCCCATCGCTTACAATTATTTCCAACACTTTTTCACCACCAGCTTTTTTCAGATGCGCTACCAATTTTCCAATATTCTTTTCTTCATTGTAAGTCGGGATTATAATACTAATCATCTTGCTCTTGAAATTATTTTAAATGTCATAATGAATTCAACGATTTACGTCTAATTGATTGTTGTTCAGAAAATTCTAATTCATGCCGTAAAAATAAAGCATACAGTCTTATGCTTTATTTTTGGCAGATGAAATCCTTTTCTCAGGACACAAAAAATATTTTAGGGCTTCAGTTGGTGACAGACCCGCGGTGGGTAGACCTTGCTGCAATATCACTTGAGGATATTTTGACGGACCATGCCTGGTGTGAACAAAAAGCAGCAACTACCTGTATTTCCCTGATACAACGATATAGCGATAAGCAAATGCTTGTAGAGAAACTCTCACCTATTGTTTCAGAAGAATGGGGGCATTTCAGGATGGTAATAAAAGAACTCAAAAAAAGAAATCTAGTATTGGGTAAACAACGAAAAGATATTTATGTAAATAAATTATTGGATTTTCAAAAAAAAGGTGGCAGCCCTGAAGAGCGTTTGCTTGACCATTTATTAACAATGGCATTGATAGAAGCCAGGAGCTGTGAGCGTTTTAAGAGATTAAGTGAAGGTTTAGAAGATGAATACTTAAGACAATTCTATAGAAAATTTATGGAAAGCGAAGCCGGCCATTACACACTATTCATAACCCTTGCAGAAGAATACCTACCTAAAGAAAAAGTGAGAAAAAGATGGAAGGAATGGATAGTATATGAAACTGAATTAATGCAACAAATGGAAGTTCGTGGTGATAGAATTCATTAATTTTCAAATATGAAAGTTACAAAATGAAAAAATTTAGGCAATAACACTGAGTAAATAATATTTTTCTTAATGCCCTGAATTATTGAAGAGCATCATTCATCACTCATCA
>JBDTXP010000129.1:0-6611 GCA_040006135.1 Ginsengibacter sp.
TAGTATAAGAGTTTCCGAAGCTCCAGATCCAGGTTCGATTCCTGGCGAGGCCACTGAGTTTAATAATTTTTTTACCAGGTTTAAATCTGCCATTACGATCTGCAGTAATACGTTTTCATTTTGAGAAAAAATTTTAAAAGCCTCTTATAAATTGCCACCTCCTCACCCGCACTTTTCGTAAATTTGCACCATGCAGGAATATTTACAGGGACTTAATGATTCGCAACGTGAAGCGGTGCTTCATCTTGACGGACCGCTGATGATCGTAGCAGGAGCAGGAAGTGGAAAAACCAAAGTGCTTACTACAAGAATAGCGCACCTGATGGCAAAAGGAGTGGATTCTTTTCAAATATTGGCGCTCACTTTTACTAATAAAGCGGCGGCGGAAATGAAAGAGCGTGTTTCATTAATTCTCGGAAATAATGATGCGCGCAATTTATACATCGGAACTTTTCACTCTGTGTTCGCACGCATACTAAGAGCCGAAGCGGATAAGTTAGGTTACCCGAGAAATTTTACCATTTATGATACAGACGATGCAAAAAGTGTCGTAAAAACAGTGATCAAAGAAATGGGACTTGATGATAAACATTATAAACCATCCACAGTTTATAATCGCATTTCCAATGCAAAAAATAGCCTGATCACTCCGGATGAATACATAAATGATTATGGATTGCAGCAGGAAGATGCACGCTCCAACAGGCCGCTGACAGGAAAAATTTATATGGCTTATTGCAACCGTTGTTTTAAGAACGGCGCAATGGATTTTGATGATCTGTTGTTGAAGTTTTACCAGTTACTTTCCACCCACCCGGAAAGCCTTAGCAAATACCAGCGAAAGTTTAAGTACATCATGATAGATGAATACCAGGATACGAATACTTCGCAATACCAAATAATTAAGTTACTGGGAGCTATGCATGAGAATGTTGCAGTAGTAGGAGATGATGCACAAAGTATTTATAGTTTCCGTGGCGCGACAATAGAGAATATTCTCCAGTTTCAGAAGGATTATGACGAGGTAAAAGTGGTGATGCTCGAGCAAAATTATCGCAGCTCACAAATGATCCTGAACGTGGCCAACGAGATCATCAGCAATAATAAAGGTCAGATACCTAAAAAACTCTGGACGATAAATGGTGAAGGTGAAAAAATAAAGCTCGTACGCACCGCAACAGATAATGATGAAGGAAAATATGTAGCCGATACCATTCAGGAGCAGAAGCTGCGCAATCATTTTCGCAATGCTGACTTTGCAATTCTGTACCGAACTAATGCACAAAGTCGCAGCTATGAAGAAAGCCTGCGTAGGATGAATATTGCTTACAGGATTTATGGCGGCATCAGTTTTTACCAAAGAAAAGAGATCAAGGATTTCCTTTGCTACCTGCGCGTAATAGTGAATCCCAATGAAGAAGAATCTTTAAAAAGGATCATTAATTATCCTGCGAGAGGACTTGGAAAAACCACAATAGAAAAAACCGTTTTGTTTGCAAATGAACACAACATTACTATGTGGAATGTGCTGGAACGTGCCGCAGAATTTGGTTTCAGGGCCAACACTTTGGAGATCATCAACAACTTTGTGATCATGATCAAAATGTTCCAAAGTGAATTGCAGAAAAAAAACGCCTATGATGTAGGCATACTGGTGGGCAAAAATACGGGACTGGTTAAAGATCTTTTTAATGATAAAACTACAGAAGGTCTGGCCCGTTACGAGAATATTCAGGAACTTCTAAACTCAATAAAGGAATTCACAGAAACCCCTACTGAGGACGGTGAACTATTGGACAAAAGCCTCGGAAGTTATTTGCAACAAATAACTTTATTGACAGATGCAGATGATAAAACAAATGATCCTGATGTAGTAAAACTGATGACCATTCACGCGGCAAAAGGTTTAGAGTTCCCGGTGATCTTTGTCGGCGGACTTGAAGAAACACTTTTCCCTAATGCGATGTCCATAAATACCCGGGAAGAATTAGAGGAAGAACGCCGGCTCTTTTATGTAGCGATCACAAGAGCGAAACAAAAATTATGGCTTACGTATGCTAACACGCGCTATCGCTTTGGAAATCTTACCCAAAATGAACCAAGCAGGTTTATAGATGAATTACCTGCGGAAAAGTTGGATAAGGCATTTGCCGGCGGCAACATGCGAAATAATCAATCAACCAATCATTGGAATCCATTTGCAAAACGCGAGCAGGGGCAGAATACATTTCAAAAAGAAGCTGCAACGAAGGAGAAGCCTGCATACATGGTATCGCCACCTGTTATAAAAATAAAGGAACATACCCCCACTCCCGGTTTTACAGCAGATGATACCAGCCATTTAGTTACAGGTCAAAAAGTAGAGCACCAAAAATTTGGCTTTGGCGAAGTGCTAAAAATGGAAGGTGCAGCGCATAACCCGATTGCTACGGTTAAGTTTGAGTTCAATGGTGAAAAAAAGATCATGCTCAATTATGCTAAATTGAGGATAGTAGAATAATATGGCCGAGGTTATGTTTTGAAGAATCACTTCATACAATTAAAGAAGTGAAGCACACGCCTTCCCAATGCCGATTGTCAATCATAGGTAAAATTTCCAAATTCTGAAATAAAGATTAAACCCGCAATACTTATTTCACTCTGATTAGAGAAAATAATCTTTTACTAAAAATTTTTAAAAATGAAAAAGTTAACTATTGCATTTGCTGCCTTATTATTGAGTATCGGAGCATTTGCGCAAACAACTACTCCACAAACCACTACTTCTGCTCAAACAGACAAGAAGCAGGATATGAAGGATCTAAGAAAAGACGAGAAAAATGTTCGCCACGACAAGCGCATGAGAAACTATGACTTAAAGCATGGTGATAAGGTAGCCGCTAAAAAAGAAAATAAAGACATTCGCGCAGACGACAAAGAAATTAAAAGTGATGCAAAAGACCTGCGTAAAGATGGCGTAAAACATCCTGTAAAACGCGCAGGACACCAAATGCACCATCACAATCATAAATAATTTTGGTCATAGGGTGCTGGTTTAAAATAAATGGCTGTTTTTAGGACAGCCATTTTTGTGCTTTCTATGTAATCTATCCGGCTAAATTTTAGTAAATTTGTAATTCAAAATTTTATTAATAATGATCAAGACAGGCAACCCGGTAATAAGCATTTATACAGAAATGACACCTAACCCCGAAACTATGAAATTTGTAGCTAACAAATTACTTTACCCGGGGAAAAGTGTTGATTTTCAGGATGAAGAAAGTGCGGGGGCATCTCCGCTTGCCATGCAGTTATTTGCATTTCCTTTCGTAAGATCAGTTTTCATTGCCAGTAATTTTGTTACAGTTACTAAATCTGATGAGTCCCAAAACTGGGATGACGTAATTCCTTCTATCAAACAATTTTTAAAGGAATATCTGGAAGAAGGGAATGTGATCGTAAATGAGGAGGCACTTGCCAAACGTAAAACAGAAAGTACTAACACTGTACATGCAGATGATGACGATGTCGTGAAAAGAATCAAAGAATTATTGGAAAATTATGTAAAGCCAGCCGTGGAAATGGATGGCGGCGCGATCCAATTTTTAAATTACGAGGACGGTGTGGTGAGATTAAAGATGCAGGGAAGTTGTAGCGGATGTCCATCATCTATGATTACTTTAAAAGCCGGCATAGAAGGTATGATGAAGCGCATGATCCCTGAAGTTGAGGAAGTAGTCGCGGAATCTTAAAGTATAGATTAAATTATCACATGTCTTTTTTGTGTTTGTAAAGAAAGATATCGGATCTGTAAGGAAGTTATATAAATTACTATTAAAATCACTTCCTGTTCCACCATGCCCACACAATCAGCACCGGTTGAAAAAGCAATCTTGCCCATGCTTTCCATAATGCAATACACACTTTTTCATTCATACAACCGCCCTTTTGAATCATATAAATATGTACTGTAAAAAATACTATGAGCATGCATATAATTCCGTAGGCAGCCCATTTTCTTGATGCCGGAAAAATAAGTAAAATTCCCAGTGTAATTTCTGAAATACCAGCTAAGATATTGGCCAGGTAATGATCAGGAATGTAGGGAGGGATGATCGAATAGTAAAACTGCGGATGCCAAAAATGATTAATGCCTGCACCAACGTAGAGCAGAATCATTAATATCAAGCTGATCTTTTTTAGCACATCATTTTTTTATTTTGAGAATATATTCCAGTCTTTTATTTTAATAATTCCTGTATATCCGGATCAGCTTTTAAGTTATTCATCTGACGCAAAATCCAGGGATAACGGTAAGCCACACGCGCAGACATGGGTGAAATGGTAAACAGCTTTGGGTTGGGTAGGCACGATGCTATCATTGCTGCTTCCTTATTAGAAAGTGAAATAGCGGGCTTTTTAAAATAATGCCTTGCTGCTGCCTGTATGCCAAAGACGCCAGGTCCCATTTCAGCTACATTGAGGTACATCTGCAGTATTCTTTTCTTACTCCACAAATGCTCAATCATGAATGTAAAATAAACTTCCAACCCTTTTCTCAGGAACCCCCCATGTTGCCATAAAAAAACATTTTTAGCAACCTGTTGACTAATGGTACTGGCACCTCTTAGCGATTTATTTTTTTGATTGTGCTTCATCGCTTTTTGAATGCTTTTAAAATCAAATCCATTATGGTCAGGAAAAAGCTGGTCTTCACCGGCCATTACGGCCAGCTTAGCATTGCTTCCCATTTTATCGTAGCCTATATAATCCCGTTGTATATTGTGACCATGCAAAACGCTGTTGAGCTGCGTGAGTGTAATAGGCGGATTTATCCATTTACAAAACAAAATGTATACAAATGAAAGCAGCAAACCGTATAAAAAAACTTTCAAAGCGAATCTAAAAAATCGTTGTAATCTGCTCCTTTTTCCTTTTTTCTTTTTTTTATTCAACACCTCATTTTTATTTCATCAACGAAATATATTCAAGACGGTACTTTCTTCCAATTACTATACCAGTAGCACCTTTCCGCGCCAGTAGATATCCAATGCCAGCCAGTACTGCGGCACCGCCTACCAGGTAAGGGCTTGCATAATATCTTGTGTCTGGTTTTGTAAATAACCAGGTACCTAACCCTACTGTTGTAATCAGCAAACCGCCGCCAAACAATGCACCACCAGACGCACTCCAATCAAAATGATTATTTAATTTTCCTAAAGAAATTATGTCATGGTAGTTGATCCCAAAATTATACCGGGCAATGGTATCTAAAACATATACCCCAAGATTGGTCGGCACCGTTCTGATATCGTACTGTACCAGGAATACCGAATCTTTATGTATGCCTGTAATATATGAATTGAAATTACCATTTGCAGATGAAAAAATTATTGGAGTACCGGGGTAAAAACTTTGAATTATTTTATTATTTTTTTTTAAAACCAGTAGATCATTTTGAGCTGTCGCTGGCAGATAGAAAAAGCAACATATAATAAAAAGGAAACGCATACACACTATTTTCGGTTAACAAAAAACAAAACGCCTACAAGAAGCACTGTTCCAAAAATCAATAAAATTAAACCTGAAAATTTGTTGACCAATCTTATGTTTTTTAAAGTAAGTTTTTTTCTTAATTTTCCTGCCAGGGTAACTTTCACGATATCCGCAGTCATATTTAATAGCATTGCGGTAGCAAAAATTATGATTCTATCGCGTACTGTATGAGTAACAGCAATTGCTGTAGCCGCTGTAAGCCAAAAGGCCATCACAGCAGGATTTAGGGTATTTAGCAAAAATCCCTGAAGCGCAATTCTTGCATGGTCGCTACCTTTTAGAGGGGGCATTGCTACATCTTCAGGATGAAGATGAACCTTTTTAAAAATCAAATAATACAGACCCATCCCTATTAAAAAAGCACTACCCACCATCCCAATAGCAACTTTAAAATCCATGAGTTGTGTAACGACTTCAGAAAAAACATTGCTCAATACCACGAGCAAAAAGTCGCTGATCCACACACCTACTACAAAACTAAATCCACCACTACGGCCGTTATTAATACTTTGTTTAATGATCGTAAAAATTACCGGCCCTACCGAAAGTGCCAGCAAAATCCCCATAGCAACACCTTTTAATATCGCTTCCAGCACATCTAACATTCAGCAACAAAGATTTTTTGATTTGGAATAAATAGCGCTAAAATTAGCACATTAAATTTTAATATTGACAGGCTCCCGCTTTGCTAAAAATGCCTGCCAATCTTCCAGCATCCTGCCTTTTAATACCCTGGGAAATTTATGTTGCCCTCCTACTTTTCCTTTAGATTTCATAAAATTCATAAAGACGTCTTCGCCTAATACATCTAAAAAAATTTCCTTCAGAGCATGTTTTCTTTCTACCACATAATCATCATTAAGTTCTTTAAGCTTTTCGTCAATGCGCACTTTTAGTTCTTCTGCATCTACATCATCGTCTGTAGCCACGTACCAGTGATGTGCAAATAATTGATCATGTGGTACACCGGCTACGGTAAACTCACCAATGGAAATATTCATTTCGTCACTTACCATTTGTACAGCAGTATTCATATTGTCTACACTCAGATGCTCGCCTACAAGGCTAAGGAAATG
>JBDTXP010000130.1:0-6602 GCA_040006135.1 Ginsengibacter sp.
AAAAAAGCCTTTGCATATTGATGCGAAGTATTTCCGATATCTCCTCTTTTTGCGTCTGCAATTTTAAAGTGAGAAAATGGAATATATTCTACCGTTTTTTGCATCTGTTCCCATCCGGCACTGCCATGCGCTTCGTAAAATGCAGTGTTGATCTTATATGCAACACAGTGGTCAATTGTTTCATCAATGATCTGGCGATTAAATTCAAAAAGAGATTGCTTACTCTTCTTTAAATACACTGGAATTTTATCTGCGTCTGTATCAAGGCCAACGCACAAAAAACTTTTCTTTTCCTTTATTTGATCGACCAAAAATTGTCTATCCATGTTTTAATTTGTCTCTATTACCTTTAATATCTGATTTTTAAAGATGTATCAAAATGCTTCATTAAAATATTTCTGATAGCCGGAAATAATTGCTTTTTCAACCTCGTTGTTTTGCCAATTGTTATGTATATTTTCTATCTGCAACACGTCTTCCATTATTTTATCCTGAATCTGCCCACGTTTTAATGCATCGCTATAAGATATATCAGGATTAAATGTTACCATAGAGTAAGCAGGAATCCATTTTTTTGGATGAAGGTGTGCAAACCAGGATTCTATTTTCTTTTGAAGAATAAAATTTTCATCTGCTACTTTATTTCTCATCTCTACAAAATTATTCAAAGCCATGTCAGCGATAGCATCCGCATTCTCCTTTCTTGAGTCTTGGTAGTTTGCTAAGATCGCCGACCAATCATCGCCATATTTTTCAATAAGTCCATCTAGCACAAAGCAATCTTCAAAACCGCAATTCATGCCCTGGCCAAAAAATGGAACCATAGCATGAGCCGCATCACCGATCAACGCAAAATGATCTTCTCTGATCCAAGGCGAACATTTAACAGTAACAAGAGGCGAGGATGGATTGTTGAAATAATCTTCTTCCAATGTAGTCATTAAAGGAAAAGCATCAGCGAAAGTATTTTTAAAAAAATCATTCACCTGTTCCGTCGTCTTCAAAGAATCAAAAGATGGATCTCCCTTAAAAGGGAAAAATAATGTAACGGTAAAGCTGCCATCCATATTGGGTAGCGCTATCAACATGTAATTGCCTCTTGGCCATATATGAAGCGCATTCTTTGCTAATAAAAATTCTCCATTTATTCCCGGAGGAATACTTAATTCTTTATACCCATAATCAATATAAAACTGGTGATAATCAAACATTGGAGAATGTACCTGGTGCTGTAACCGTGCCGCAGAATAAGATCCATCAGCCGCAAAAATAATATCCGGTCTTTCTACCCGCGTATTTTCTGAATATTCATCAATAAAGAAAATTTCATTTTTGTGAAAATCAATTTGATCGCATTTAAGAGAAAAATTGAGTTCTACTTCATTTTGCTCGCATGCATTTAATAAAAGTATATTAAGGTCAGCCCGTGAGATAGAATTAATGAATTGCCCTTCCTTTCCATAAGGTTGAAAATTACTACTCCCGTCAGCAAGGTGAACGAATCGGCCGTGCATAGGTATACAAATCTTTTTGACTTCTTCCATTAAACCTGCTTTTTCAAGTGCACGAATTCCGCGATCACTTAAAGCGAGATTAATTGATCTGCCAGCAGCTGTATCATTTAGCCGCATATCTGCGCGGCGTTCGTAAATAGCAACACGGTGGTTTCTTTTAGATAAATAGATAGAAAGCAAAGTGCCTACTAATCCAGCGCCTACAACGGTTATATTTTTCTGCATATTATCTAAAAACTATTTTTGAAATTCAAAACAAAATATTTATTCATTTTTTAATCCTTGTTCTGAATAATTTTATTACATAATTCCTTTAGCAATGCGCAAAAAGAGGCGCCATAATTATCAATACCCACACTTTTCAAATTATAATGGTGTAACAATAAAACAGCTTTTTCCAATTGAGGAAATGAATAGTTAGAAACAGTTGCAAGTGCTTGCTCTACCAGGTAAGGATTATTATAAAATAAAGGTTTTATAGCATTATTGCTTCTATCCCGCATTTGATAAATAGACATAATTTTTGTAAAATAGCCATACAGAGTAGGTAAAATGAGCACCTGTGGAACCGCCTTTGGGTTAGCTTCAAGATATTGAATAATTTTGATTGCTTTTCCGGCATCCTTATAACTGAAAGCATTTTGAAGTTCAAAAATATTGTAGTCCTTACTTATACCAATAAATCTTTCAATTTCATCTTCTGTGATTTCAGAGTCCCTGATATTTAATGATAACTTATTCACTTCATTTGCTATCCGGGTAAGATCGTTTCCAATGTGATCAACCAATAACGAAAGAGCTTTTGATGTAATACGCAACCCTTTCGATTGCAGATAACCGTTAGTCCATGCCGGCAACTGATTTTCATAAACCTTTTTGGATACAAATACCTCGCCTTGCTTCTTCAAAATTTTAGAAAGCTTACTGCGACCATCGAGGGTTTTTCCTTTATAAGCAATTACAAAAATTGTTGAGACCAATGGATGTTCAAAATATGGTTCCAGCTTTTCGATAGCTTTTAATTGTTGTCCTTCTTTTAATAGCACAACCTGGCGCTCAGCAAACATAGGATAGCGGCGGCATGCATTTATTATATCCGGCCATTCAGCATCTTTTCCGTAGAAAACACTAAGGTTGAAGGATGCCTCTGATTGAGATAAAATCTCTCTCTCCGCAAAATCCATTATTTCATCTATAAAAAATTCTTCCTCTCCTTCAAGCCAGTAAACAGGTTTAAAATCTTTTTTTTTCCATGAAGAAATTATAGAAACTGCACTCATTTTTCAAAGATAAAAGAATAACACTAGCTGCAACAGACATGCATACTTTAAAATATTTAATAATTCATTTGGCATGATTTTGGAAAATATCATACATTTATTACCATAATCTAAAACTTATATCAATGAATTACGAAAATTATCCTGAAAAAAATGTGGAGGTAGAAAAGACAGAAATAAAAAATAATACAGGTCGAAATGTCCTTACTGGTATTCTTGTTGCAGCGCTATTGGGAACATGGGGTTACATTATTTACGATCGTAACCAGGTAAAGCAAAAAGAAGACACCCTCACCAGCCAGGTGGTAACGAGTGACTCTGCCAAGAATGAACTCCAGCGTGAATTAGATGATGCAGCACAAAGGCTGGATAATCTAAAAACTTCAAATGTTCGCGCTGATAGCCTGATACAAACGAAAGATAAAGATATCCAGGATTTAAAATCGAGGGTTCAAACCATCCTGAATGATAAAAATGCAACAGCCTCGCAGCTATCTGAAGCACGACGTCTTATTTCGCAATTAAAAGGAAACATTGATACATATACTGCAGAAATTGAATCGCTAAAAGCTGAGAACACACAGCTTGCAGAAGACAAACGAGTAGTTACAGTGCAAAGGGACGATGCTCAAAAAAATTACGATTCCGCTAACGTGGTCATTAAGCAAAAAGAGGATGTGATAGATGTGGGCTCCACTTTACATGCATCAAATTTTTCTATTATAGGCTTAAAGGAAAGAAGTGGTGGTAAAGAAAAAGAAACTTCAACGGCTAAAAGAGTAGATAAATTAAGAATTTCCTTTCAGATCGATGAAAACAGGATTACACCTACGGGGCCAAAAGATATATATATAAGCATAACAGCTCCGGACGGTAAACCTGTAACTGTTGATGCGCTTGGTTCCGGGAAGTTCGTAACACGTGATGGAGTTGAAAGACCATATACTAAAAAGGTAACTATTAATTATGTTCAGGGTCAAAAGGAACCAGTACAGGTAGAGTGGACACAGAACAGTGACTTTCAAACTGGTAATTATAAAATAGAAATTTATAATAATGGTTTTAAAATTGGCGAAGGTACACGCAGTTTTAAAAAGGGTGGATTATTCGGTTAGTCGCCAAAGAAATTTTAATAAAAAATGGCCGTCGGGTAACCGGCAGCCATTTTTTATATTTTATATTTATTATTTTTTAATTATTATTTAAAAATCTCAGCGAGTTTGCTATTTAATTCTTCGCCGCGAATATTCTTTGCGATAATTTTTCCTTGAGGATCTATCAAAAAGTTTTGGGGAATAGCCTGAATGCCATAAGATTTCGCAACAGCATTATCCCAAAATTTAAGATCACTGACCTGGGTCCAATCAAGGTTGTCTTTATGAATAGCGTCTAACCATGCCTGTTTTTTTCCAGGTTGGTCAAGGGATACACCGAGCACAGTAAAATTTTTGTCTTTGTATTCATTGAACGCTTTTACAACATTCGGATTTTCTGCACGACATGGCCCACACCAACTTGCCCAAAAATCCAGTAACACATATTTTCCTTTAAAACCTGCAAGGGATATAGGTTTATCCAAAGTATCGTTTTGGATAAAATTAATAGCATATGCGCCTACTGCAGTTTTCTTAGCTGTTTCAATTCTTTTTTTATAAGCGATTCCGGATGATGATTTCTTTACAGCAGGAGATAATTTATTGTACAACGGCTCCACCTTAGCAGGATCTATTGCATATCCTGCATATCGCTGGAGTGCATAAAGCGCTACAGGAGATGCAGAATTTTTTGCGAAATAACTATGATATACGTCTTCATTTATAGTACTATCCAAAACATCAAATTCATCAGAAACTTTCTGCATGCCTGCTTCATCCTTATTTTTTTTAAACTCCATGTATTGGGCATTTAGTGCATTCATTTTTGCAGAAAAAGGTTCCTGCATTTTTTGCAACTTTTCGTATTCCTTTTCAGATTTTGAACCTGTGACTACTGCATTTTTGATCGAATCTTTAATGGTAATGTGAATATTACCGGGTTCAAAATAAAATTGTCTATACTCTGGCCTGCGGGTAGTGCTGTCTTTGTGCTCAAAGCGTACCATAAGCGTAGCAAGAGTAGGCTGAGAGATATTTGTTGAAAACGAAAAAATACCGTTCTTCACATCTGCACTATCAGTAACTGTTTTATCGTTTTCGCGATAATTAATCATCACCTTTTTTACAGGCTCCTTATATTTTATTTTTCCGGTAATTTGTGTTTTTTGGGCAAAAAGGCCCATTCCTGTAAACATGCAGGTAAGAAGAAATAGAAATTTTTTATTCATTGTTATAAATTTTTGCGCCAAGGTACGGTTTGTTTAGAAAGGCTAATTTCCATCTATCATATTTTATATTGAAAATCAATTTTTCAAAAAAGAAGTTATCAAGACCTAAAATATCCATAAAATATTTTCTTGATTGATGTTATTCCATTATGTTTTTGAAAAAAAGTAGAATATTTTAAATACTCCCGTCGCTCTTCAATTTTTTTCTTCTCGCAATACCAAGTCCCGTCGTCACAAATATCAGCCCGACAACAGTGTGCCAGGTGATTTGATCACCGAGGAAAATAGCCGCGATCACAAATCCAAAAACAGGACAGAGAAATAACCACAGGCCTGCACGAACTGTATTTATTTTCAAAAGCCAAAGCCACGCCTGAACTGCAAAAATAGAAACGGGTATGGCCAGCCAGAGCACCGAAATCCAATACACTTCATTGTAATTATTATCAGCGCCATGATAAAAAATTAGTGTGAATGGCAAAAGAAAAATGCCACCGAGAAAAGTCTGCCATCCGTTAATTGTCAAATTACTCAGGTCGCCCCAATTTTTGGAAGAAAAATATATAGCTCCTGCAGAATAGGACAGCATGCTGAACAGCAATAATGCCAGCCCACCATAACTTACAGATGCTTCTTTTAAAAGTGGCCACGAAGCTAATAATACGCCAATAATTCCTAATAATAATGCCATCAAAACTTCTGGCTTTAATTTATGCTTTAAAATAAACAGCGATAAAAAACTGATGAATATAGGGCTTGTTCCTACAGCGAGCGCGCCTACTCCTGCTGTCACATTCTGCATCGCGACCACGTAACAACCGAGGTAAATAGTAATATTCAACAATGCATAAATCATTATATATTTCCACTGCTTTCCTGAAGGCAATTGATTCTTTTGTAAAAGGTGACTAACTATAATCATTATAATTCCCGCAACAGCAAACCGTGCCTGGGCAATTACTAATGGTTGTGATACACTTAAGCCAAACTTGGTAGCTGTGGATGCTGATGCCCAGAGTATTGCAAATACAACACCTACAATAAACCATTTATAACTTTCCCTCAAAGCAGTCATTTAAGAGCATTTTTAATTTCATTGAAATTCTAGTTCGCAGGCAGTTGTTTATCCCATTCTGGTATTGTTTTATATAGAAAACTGCCTGGATACAACAATTTAAAAATGAAAGCGTTTCATTTATACCAAAACTGTTAACAATCTTTTAATGCCTTTAGTTATTTCTTTTATGTCAAATATGCGTCATAGAAATAACAATTCTTAAATTTTTTAAAAATGGAAAATTTAATTACTAACTACCAGATACTCATTATGCATAACAGCCGGTTTTTCTCAAAGGAATTCCAGGAAAAATATAATGACAAATACGAGCAAAATCGACCTGCCTCAGAAAAGCTTGCAGAAGCTTGCTGGAATGGGCTAATAAACGAGGCTTTACCAGAGATCGCATGTAATCTGGATCTCTCACA
>JBDTXP010000131.1:0-6552 GCA_040006135.1 Ginsengibacter sp.
AACGGAATTAATAAATTTCTTTCTGGCCAATGTATAAAAATATGGTAGAAATTAAACCATAATTATATATCATGAGAAGATTATCCAGGTAATTGTGAGTCATTCAAAATCATACTTATCAATTTTACTCGTTTTCTTCATGTAATACCAGCATAGGAATTCCCACCTGCTTTGTCATTTCCTTTGTATGTGAAACTCCCCAAATTCTTTCTAAAAAATTGCGTTTCCGCGAAATCATCACCAGCAAATCGGTTGGCTTACTATGAAGAAACTTATTAATGCCATCGACAACATCATCTGATTCAATAATATTAAATGAATGAGCATGATTGTTCCATAGTTCCGCTGCTCCGTGCTTGTCTGCGATTATTTTTTCCAAATGTTCTTCATTCTTTTTTCGGATGTTTAAAATTTGCACAAAAGCATTAAATTTCTCAATAAGGCTGGCTAACAGATCCCAATTGGGCGGTAATTTTTCATCTGTAAAGTCCGTCGCTATCGTAATATTATTTATTACTTCATAAGGTGCATTTTGAGGAACCACCAACAATGGCGAATCAACTTTAGTTACCATTGCAGTAGTAGTACTACCAAAAATAGAATTGCTTTCGCCTTTACCTTTCATACCCATTACTATTAATGACACCTTTCTCTTTTCTGCAATCTCTTTAATCACTACGGGAGCACTACCTTTTGAAATAATACCTTCGGCTTTAATTGTAAAATTTCTGATTACGCCATTGATCTCATTTTTCAGAAATTGTTCGTTGGCTTCATCGAGTTCTTCTATAGAATCATATACCTGGTTATCCAGTGTTTCATCAAAGCCTTGTGTGCCGGTATAAGCATGCATTACAATTAAATTTGCGCTAAATGCATTTGCCAGGAATGCTGCATAATGCATTGCATTAAAAGAAGCTTCAGAAAAATCTATTGGCACAAGGATATCTTTCATAAAATGTTTTTTTATTTACATAAAACTACGGCGTACACTTATCGTAGATTATGATCGCACACATGTTATATAATGATACCTATCACATCGGGGTTGTATTTCACATTTCCCTTAATTTTCGAATACGATTTTATAACGTATCTTTTTGAACATGGATATATCAAAAAATACCAGGCATAAATGAGAGCTGTTTCGATTTTATTATTATCTTCCGATTTAGAATATTTATGTTTCCTTATTGCATAGATGTTTAATCTTACCGTGCTACAATCTCATAACCAAAATTATAATTATGAAAAAAGTTTTCCATTTCCTTTGCTTAGGTATATTGTTCGCTTCCTGCAATAATTATGGTGAAAAAGTAACCAGCGGTAACATTGAAATTTATTATAAGGATGGCATACAAAAAAAAGACGCTGAAAAAATGGCCAGCACTTTATATAACCTCGATAAGAATGCAGGCAATGATGTTTCCATTACCAAAAGTTTTCAATTATCTAACGGTCAGGATACTGTGTTGGTTAAGATGGTTTCAGATCAGACTAAATCAAAATCTGTCAATGACGAATCATTCCAGGCTATTGGAAACATTATTTCAGATTCCGTTTTCCAGAATAAGCCTGTAAATATAGAGCTTACGGATAATAAATTTAAACCTTATAAGCATGTGACTTATAAAAGACTTTTAGATGAAAGTCTCCCCGATTTTGGTAAAAAATATTCTTCGGAAAATGTAGAGTTGTTTGTACAAAATGATATGGCTGATTCATCAGCTCAAAAACTTGCTGACTATTTAAATTCAATTATGAAGCCTGAACAAACTATTAGTTTTCAAACTTCTTTAAATCAAAGCGGCGTTTTTGTTTTAAAAATGGCCTCAAATCCTGACCTCGCAGCTAAGGTGGCAGATGACGCTTACCAGCATGTGGCCAATTTGGTTTCTACAGAATTTCTTCAGGGCAAGCCTGTTATATTTGAGCTTTCTACACCTTTATTTAAATCGTTCAAAAGTTTTTCGTCATTTAATAAATAACGCCATCTCTTTTGAAATGGTTTAAAAACTAATTTCATCCAGCACTGACAGGACTTAAGAATTCAGGTGTAACATTTTTATGCTAATAGCAAAGATCATGATCGCTATTTCGCTTTTTTTACTTTTGAAAGGCTGATGCTGCGTGATAATACACTTGCGAATTTATATACATCTTGAAAAGTATTATACAAGGGTACGGGTGCAATTCTTATTACATCAGGCTCACGCCAGTCGGCAATGATGCCATTGTTTTTTAGTATGTCAAAAAAATGCCTCCCATTTGCTCGCATTATCAGGGACACCTGGCTACCGTGCATATGCTCACCTGGTGGGGTAATAATTTCAAAAGCATTACCGCCACTTTCATCTCTTATTTTATTCAGAACAAAAAATAAATAAGCACTAAGTAATTTACTTTTTTCCATGATACGATCAAAGCCTGCAGATTGGATGACATCAAGCGCAGCTTTATGAACAGCCATGCTTAGAACCGACGCATTGCTCAACTGCCAACCTTCTGCAGTGGGTATCGGATCAAATGTTTTTTCCATCTTAAAACGCCGTTCTTTATTAGTTCCCCACCATCCCTGCAATCTCAATAGGGCAGAATCCTTTATATAACGTTCATGAATAAATGCACCTCCGACACCACCCGGCCCGGAATTCAAATATTTATAAGAACACCAGCAGGCAAAATCCACATTCCAATCATGTAATTGAAGCGGAATATTCCCAACAGCGTGTGCAAGATCAAATCCACATTTGGCCCCAGCTTTATGAGCTGCAGCAGTTATAGATTTCATATCAAACACCTGCCCTGAATAATAATTCACACCGCCAAAAAGAACGAGTGCCAGTTCATCGCCACATTCTTCAATAGCTGTAATAATATCCTCGTTGCGAATAACACTTTCATTTTCTCTTGCGCGCACTTCAATCAATGCATCTTTCGTAAACCCGGCTAATTTTATTTGTGACTCAAGCGCATACTCATCAGATGGGAAAGCTTTTTCTTCAAAAAGAATTTTATATCTTTTCTTGTTGGGCCTATAAAAAGTAGTAAGTAACAAATGAAGGTTTACGGTGAGTTGATTCATCACAACTATTTCTTCCTCCTTTGCACCCAGGATAGGCGCTAATAATGGTGGAAATATTTCATGATAACTTAGCCAGGGAATGCGTGCATGCTCATGACCTTCTACTCCATAAGTTGCCCAATCTTCCAGTTCATCAAGTACATTATCCTGTGCTTTCCTGGGTTGGAGACCCAAAGAATTTCCAGTGAAATAGATACTTTCCTTCTTATGCAGGACAGGAATAAAAAATTCATTCCTGAATTCTTTTAAAGGGTCTTCTGAGTCTAATTTTTTTGCGAAATCTTCTGAGTATTCAAAATTCATTGGTGAGTTTTTTACATTAAGTGTTTGGTCAATCTTAGGTGTCTGGCCACTACAAATTCAATTATATTTTTTTAGCATTCTTTTTAGTGGCCTGACACCTAGGTCATTCGTTTCAATCTTTGAGGTGTCTGGCCACTTTTGGTGATGCACATTTTTATAATAAATTCTTTAGTGGCCTGACACCTATTAAACCAAAGCAATCACTTTTAATTCAATCGAAATCGGACTTGGTAAACTTTTCACTTCTACTGTTGTTCTACAAGGCAACACTTCCTCAAAATAGTCTTTATAAAGATTATTAAATTTTTCAAAATCATTTTTCATATCAGTCAAAAAAACGGTGACATCAATTATCTTATCCCAACTGCTACCGGAAGCTTCCAGCACATCTTTCACATTGGCAAATACCTGGTGACATTCTGCTTCTATATCATGCCCAAGTTTATTTCCATTTTCATCCACTTCTAATCCAGGTATCTGATTGTCCTCTACCCTTCTGGATCCTATACCTGATAAAAATAAAAAATTACCTGCTTTGCGTGCATGAGGGTATGCTCCCAAAGGCCGGGCCGCTCTATTAGTAATAATAATGTCAGTGTTTTTATTTTCCATAAAATATTTTTTTAATTATTACACTTCTATACATACATTTTTCGCTTCCGTAAAAAAACGCAACGCTTCCCACCCGCCTTCTCTTCCAACACCACTATTTTTCATTCCACCGAATGGAGTTCTGAGATCCCTCAATAACCAACAATTAATCCATATAATACCTGCATGCAAATTACCAGCTATCCTATGTGCGCGACTGACATCCTGTGTCCACACAGTTGCTGAAAGTCCGTATTCACAATCATTTGCAAGCTGAAGTGCGGCTTCTTCATTTTTAAAAGATTGAAGTGTCACAACAGGGCCAAAAATTTCTTCTCTGTTACTTTTACATTCGGGGCCGAGTCCTTCTATAATTGTAGGCTGAATGAAATATCCCTTTTCACATCTGCCTTTCAAACTAACTTTTTCACCGCCGCAAAGAATTTTACCGCCTTCTTCTTTTGCAGTTTCAATTGCTTTTAATATTTTATTAAAATGGATTTCACTTACGATTGCACCCTGTTTACTTTTATCCTCCATCGGATCACCCACAGATAACAATTTTGTTTTTTCAACAAACTCTTTTTTGAATTTTTCATAAATACTTTCTTCTACCAGTATCCGGCTACCGCAAAGACATATTTGTCCCTGGTTACTAAATGAAGATTGTAAAGTAACCTTCA
Organism: Ginsengibacter sp.; assembly: GCA_040006135.1. GTDB lineage: Bacteria > Bacteroidota > Bacteroidia > Chitinophagales > Chitinophagaceae > Ginsengibacter. The sequence continues at coordinate 4,663 of JBDTXP010000131.1, forward strand.
TCATTTTATCCCAGTTACAATCTGCAAAAATTATATTGGGATTTTTTCCTCCTAACTCCAATGATATTTTCTTGAACAATGGCGCTGCGATTGCAGAAATTTCTTTGCCGGCTCTTGTGCTTCCCGTAAAAGAAATTGCTTTTATTTCAGGATGGCTCACAATGGCTTTACCACAGCTTTCTCCGGTTCCTTGTAAAATATTCAGCACTCCCGGAGGTAGGCCGGCCTTAATAGACAGGTCGCCTAACATAGAAGCGGTTAACGGTGTCACTTCAGAAGGTTTGGCTATTACACAGTTTCCTGCAGCCAGTGCCGGTGCTATCTTCCAGGTAAATAAATAAAGCGGTAAATTCCATGGAGATATACAACCCACAATACCCAATGGCTGTCTCAATGTATAATTGATAATATTCTTACCCGTCGCATGACTTTCCTGTGCGAAATGCATAATGCCGGTCGCAAAAAAACGAAAGTTTGCAGCTGCTCTTGGGATGTCTACTTTTTTGCTGAGCCACAATGGCTTTCCATTATCTGTCGTTTCAGCTAAGGCTAACTCCTCGCTGTGTTCATCAATTAATTCTGCCATTTTATTTAAAATAGAGAACCTACTTTCTACAGATGAATTACTCCAATCTGTAAATGCAGCCTTTGCTTTTCTTACTGCAAGCTCTACATCACGATGATCACTCTCTGCTATTAACGAAAATACTTTTCCCGTCGCGGGATTTATATTTTCCATGTACTTATTTGTTGCCGGTGGCAAATAGATCCCTCCTATAAAATTGTTTATCTTGTCAGGAACGTTCAGCATGAAATAAAGGTAACGATTCATAAAATTTTCGTACTTTAATTCTTTCTTTTAAAATTAAAACTTTTTTAATATGCCCATTGCTTCACCTTTTAATTTAAAAAAATGGATTGATGAAAACCGTAATCTTTTAAAGCCGCCCATTGGCAACCAATGCGTGTATAAGAATGCAGAGAATTTTATTGTTATGGTAGTTGGTGGGCCTAATTCAAGAAAAGATTATCACTACAATGAAAGCGAAGAATTGTATTACCAGGTAGAAGGAAATATTGTTTTGAAGATTATTGACGATGGGGTGCCCCGAAGTCTTGAGATCAATGAAGGAGACCTTTTTTTGCTGCCGCCCAAAACTCCGCACTCCCCGCAAAGGCCTGCAAATACAGTGGGTATGGTGATAGAAAAAATAAGGGAAGAGGCCGAAAACGAGGAAGATGCTTTCATGTGGTTTTGCGAAAATTGCGGAAACAAATTATATGAAGAGTTTGTCTTTGTAAAAGATATAGTAAAGCAATTGCCACCGATAATGGAGAAGTTTTATTCCAATAAAGAATTACGCACCTGTAAAAAATGTGGTGAGGTAATGCAGCCCCCTCAAAAAATATGATTTTTTTTTCTTTCAAAAAATAAGTATTGAAAATAGATATCCATACGCATATCATGCCGGCGAATACACCGCATTGGGCCAAAAAATTTGGCTATGGCGACTTCATTCACCTGGAACATAGAAATTGTAAAGCATGCATGATGAAGGGCGACAAATTTTTTCGTGAAGTAGAGAATAATTGCTTTGAGCCATTGGATAGAAAAAGAGATATGGAAAAAACCGGTGTAACAATGCAGGTGCTTTCAACCATTCCGGTACTTTTTAATTATTGGGCACGTGCTGAAGACGGCCTGGAAACTTCGCGTTTTCACAATGACCATATTGCAGAAACAGTTATCAAGAACCCTGGTGAATTTATAGGATTGGGTACTGTTCCCATGCAGGACGAAGAGTTGGCTATGAAGGAAATGACGCGGTGCATTGAAGAATTAAATTTTCCGGGCATAGAAATAGGCACTAACATAAATGGAATTAATCT
>JBDTXP010000132.1:0-6550 GCA_040006135.1 Ginsengibacter sp.
AATAAGACCGGGACCAGGTAGAGATATATTGAATAATTAAATTTCATTTCAGGAGAATCTGTTGATGTAAATAAATCCTGATTCAAAAATATTCTCCCCTTCAAGCTATTCCTAATTGCATTTTAGTAGTTATACTTCACTTTTAGTAGGAGGTATCTATTGAGAGCTAAAGCTGAGGGAGGCCTTTGCAGATATTAAAAATAAAGTAGCTTAGTATTTGTTTTTTTGCGAATTTTACTACATAGTTGCTGGCCTTTCTGAAAATTTACTAAATGTTTTTTTATGGAAAGCGAAAGCGCACAACAAATTTTCTTTAAGCATATCAAGAGCCTGCTTCCTACCCATATTTCTTATGTAGATACTATAGCTAGTGTACTGGATGTGAGTAATGATAGTGCCTATCGTCGAATAAGAGGAGAAACTCAAATCACTCTGGATGAAATAAAAAAGCTTTGCGAAAAATTTAAAATATCGCTGGATCAACTACTTCAATTAAACTCAGACTCCTTTCTTTTTACCGGAACCCTTACTAATAACACCGATTTTAATTATGACAAATGGCTAGACTCATGCCTGATGATCATAAAGCATGTAAAATCTTATGAGCCTCATCACATGGCATACCTTGCCAAGGAGTTCCCTTTTTTCTATTATTTCCTAATACCGGAAATAGCTGCTTTTAAATCTTTTTTCTTCATGAAATCAATCTTATTTTATGATGACTGGAGAAGTAAAAAATTTTCAGTTACTGATGATTATAGTAATTATCAATCAATCTGGAAAGAAATAAGCAACACGTTTGCCACCATACCGGGTACAGAAATCTGGAATATTGAAAACATCACCAGCACTATCAGGCAAATAGAATTTTATTATGCAACCGGTGTTTTTAAATCAAAAGACGACGCCAATTGTTTATTTGATAAAATGACAGAGCTTATTGACCATATTGAAATGCAGGCTGAATATGGCGTGAAACTGCAACGTAACCAACAGCCTTCATCAAATCTGAAAGCTACCTATAATATGTACTTTAATGAATTGATAATGGGCGACAATATGCAGATCATTCAATTGGGTGATAAATACCTTACCTATCTCAATCATACCGTACTAAACTACATGACTACCACCAATGAAAAATTCAATGCCTACATGAAAAAAACTATGGATGTCATTGCGCAGAAATCAACTCCTATAAGCACTGTGAATGAAAAAGAAAGATTGAAATTCTTTAACGAATTACGGTTAAAGGTTAGGCTTGCAAAAGAAAAAATTTCAGTAACATTTTAAAACAGCAAATTGATAGTTCCATTATTCTTTGCGATACATTGGTACACATCATTTTTTCTACAATCTTTCTTTCACCATCGCTACGCGGCACACAGGCACTTTTTAATGTCAGCAAAGACAGAAAAGTTTTTTTTCTTTCTTTGCTTTTTGGCTCACGGTTCATCCTATATGAGTCCTTACTCTTATGGAATCATGCATCGTTTACATCATATTCATACAGATACGGAAGAAGACCCTCATTCGCCGCATAACGAGCCCAATTTTTTTAGATTAATGCTTCTTACAAGAAATAATTATCAAAGGGTTTATAGTCACACTCTTCAAGTGGATACCAAATTGAAAAAGGATCTTCCAATATGGGAATCTTTCGAAAGGTTTGCCAGTAACTGGATAACAAGAAGCTGCTGGATTCTGTTTTATATTACTTTTTATGTAGTTTTTGCCACTGCCTGGTGGATGTATTTATTTTTGCCTCTAACTATTATTTTGGCTGCTTTCCAGGGTACCATCATTAACTGGTGGGCCCATAAATTCGGTTATGTAAATTACAAATTGAAGAATACTTCGAAAAATATTTTACCGGTAGATTTTATTTTTATAGGAGATGCTTATCATAATAATCACCATAAGTTTCCAGGCAGGCCAAAAAATTCAAACCGTTGGTTTGAAACTGATTTGATTTATCATGTAACCAACCTCATGACAAAAATACACATTGTGCGTTGGAAAAATTCTTAACTACTTTAATAAGCGATAGCATCTGATTCGCTGTTAAAAAATTTTTAACCTAATAAAATTCCACAGCAAACACTTACATGAGACGAAATTAAAGTTTTATTTATTTTTCGTCATCTCTTTTAATTTCATATTCACCTGAGCCATCCTTTTGTACCATTGATATCACTTTACCATTTTGAACTTTAAATTCAAATGTCATATCCGCAAACTCTTTTGTTTTAAAGAGATTGGTCTTGTAGGGAATTAGTTCAAGATCAGGTGCACCCTGTATGAATAAATGGTTTTTATCTTTTAAGATCACTTTTACTTTATTAGTTCCAATTTTATATGTACCCACAAACTTATTAAGCGTTTCGATAGCACTTAGGTTAGGATCAGCTTTTTTCAAAAATGTCACTTCCCCCTCATCTAACGAAATTACAAAACGGTCTATCTCGCCCTGGGGATTGGTTTGGTAGTTTAAACTATACAATCCGTCTTCTTCATCATTATTTGTATCAAAACGATCATAATGAAAATGATGCATCGGTAAATGAATATTGTGAAGCGTAAATAACATTTGCGAATCTTTTTGGGCAATGTTAATGATGCCATACGCTGCATTTTCAAAATCTCCGGTATAATCGTCTAACGGGTGTGATGGATTCGTATTTTTTACCTGGCCTACTGTTGCTTTTGACCTCCCTTCTCTATTAAGTTTTTTACCTGCATCTCTGTCTTTCAATCCTCTTTCACTCCACGGTGTAATAGACATGCCGAGTAGATGCTCGTAAACATTATATACAATAGAATTATAACGAAGGCTGTGATCGCCAATTACAAAAACTATTACACCAATACTATCCTGCGGCATGTAAGATATCTGCGAGTGAATGCCGTTTAAATCTCCACCGTGCAAAACAATATTATGTCCGCGGTAAACTTGTGTTTGCCTGCCCATTCCATACACAGGATTCAGGATTTCTGTGTAGCCCTGATCCAGTGAAGAATTATGTAAAGCGATGGATGGTTCCATTGTTGCACTAACTACATTCTCCGGAATTACCTGCTTTCCTTCGTACATGCCTTTATTCATTAAAGCTGCCAACCAATGTGATAGGTCATTGATGTTTGAAATTATAGAACCCGCGGGACCAAGTCCATCTGTTTCATTATTGTATTCTATTTTATAAAGAATGGTTGTATCTCTTTTCTCATTGTAGGGTACAAAAAAATCACTTTGCTTTTTCATATCATTGATACTAAAAACGGTATGGTTCATTTTCAAGGGAGATAAAATATTTTCCCGGACAAATTCTTCCCAGCGTTTCCCTTCGAGCAAATAAATAATTTGACCGGCAGCCGCATACATTAAATTATTATACAAAAATCCCTGGCGTAAAGGCTGAATCGGCTCGAGGTATTTTAATTTTTCAAAAAGTTCCGCACGATTAAAATCCGATTTATACCAGATTAAATCATGCCTTGTAACGCCTGTTCTATGCGAAAGCATATCTCTTATCGTAATATTATTATTGAGTTCATTATTATAAAATTGTATGCCCGGAACAAAAGTCTTTATGGGTTTATCCCAATCTAATTTTCCTTCATTCACGAGCAGGCCTATCGATGTTGAAGTGAATAATTTTGTATTAGATGCTATTTGAAATAAAGTGTTTCCGGTTATGGGCACTTTCTTTTCATAATCGCGATAACCATACCCTCTTACGAAAACAAGTTTGCCATTTTTTACAATCCCCACGCCTACTCCCGGCATATTCCAATCTTTTATATTCTTCTCCATTTCCTTATCAAAACCAGCAAGTTTTTTTTGAATAACTGCATCCTGGGTAAAACCAATATGGCATAAAAGCAAGAGGGCGATAAAAAATGTAAGGAACTTCATGTCTTAATTGTTTTGGTTTGTTTGAAAAGTATTGGCTATTGAAAATTTTCAGCTCACCTGAATGCAGATTAATAAAAAAATCTATTCTGATTAATCAGGAGGACTGAGGAATTAAATATATAATTAAATGTTCATAGAATACTAATCCCTGGAAAAAATTATCGCAACCCTCTTATTTTTCTTGCAAAAATATCTCGGCTATCATACACCTTGCACTCCCGCCCCCTATTGTTTCAATGGTCTTGATAGTAAGAGGTACCAGCTCACTATATTTCTCTATTTCCTTTTTCTGATTGGTTGTCAAACTATCATATGCACTTTGGGATAAAGCTAAAATACTTTTGCTGACGTTTGTTTGAATTTCCAGCATGTTGCCTGCAAAGTTTTTCATTTGGTCAAATGTGATCTCAATAACCTCGTGCCCTGTTTCAGCGAGTGACCTGGTTACCATTTCTCTTTCTGCTAAGTCAGTAATACTTTCAAGACAAATAACAGAAAATTTTTCTCCAATGCACATCATCACATTGGTATGATATATTTCTTTTCTGCTTTCATCATGTGCGTAAAAGTGAATGGGTTGGTATTTTAAGTAATCACAAACTTCAAGTAAAAGTTCTTTATTTGTTCGCGGTGATAAACAGGCATAAGCTAATTTATTTATGTGGTCAAAAATAATACTGCCGGTGCCTTCTAAATATTTTCCTTCATTTTCATATTTCGAAAGATCTAATATATTGGTCACTTCGAAATTCTTTTCAAGCAAATCTAAAATGTCCTTTCTTCGTTCATGACGCCTGTTAGGTGCATACATCGGGTAAAGAATAACCGTACCATCAGAATGAAATGAAACCCAGTTATTAGGAAAAATTGCATCCGGCTTCGCAGGAAAGGTTGTGTCATCAGCAACAAAAACATTCACACCTTTGGATCTGAGTGTTTTTACAAATGCTTCAAACTCCTGTAGTTTTTTTCTCTTTATTGCTTCTTCACTTTCATTTATTTCAACCTGGAACGCATTAGAAGCAGCAGTTTCGGGATTAAAAGAAAATGTTGAAGGTCTTATAAGTAAAATGTTTTTAGAAGATTGCATTTTACAATATTATTGGAAAAAGCTTAAATTATATCTGAGGCCAATGATCGAGGTGACTCGGCTGAGATTGAGATTTTATTTCAAAGAGGCAATTGCCTTTTCAATTCGCCTGATTCTAGTTTCATTCGACTTAGCATCTGTAATAGAAAGTGCTATAGCCTTCTTTTTACTTGGAGCCAATTTTTCAAAATTTACTTTTGCAATTTTGTTTGCAACAAAAGCTTTTAATAAATCCGCGGGAACTTCTACTGTTCGCGGTTCAGTATCTAATTTTAAATTTATCTCTAAAATATCGCCACCTTTTACATTGGCGTTTTTACGATTTTCTGCACTTAGACTAATCATAAACCTGCCGCCCATTTTACCAACCGCACATCTATAACTATAATTATTAAGAGTTACGACGACCAAGGGCTTTCTACCGCCACCTAATTCATCAAGCATCTCTGCGCTTACTTCAATACCGGTATTATTCCCGATCTGGATAATTTTAGTTTCAAATTGCATTGATAATATATTTTTAAATTAGTATTTTGATTTTTAAACTTGACAAAAAAAACCATCTCAAAAAATGAGATGGTTTTATTATCTAAAAAATTTAATTTATCTACCTGCTTTCTCTAATTGATATAATGCGGAAATTTCTGCATCAGTCAATGCTTTATTGTAAACCCGAACCTCGTCTATAGCTCCAACAAATGGAATTGTAAAACCTTGTACATTTACGCCAATACCGGTAACATTTGATATCCATGCGCCTATAACAGCACTTGTGGATGGTGATGGGGTATACACGTTCACTGCTCCTCTGTCCTCAAAATTACTCACTTTTACACCATTAGCCCATGTTTGAAAAAGATGAGTGGAAGCATTATAATCAATTAAAACATGTAACCATTTTCCCGAAGAATCTTTAATTAGATTCAAAGGGTAGTTGTTAACATTATCCTGTAAACCGCCGGCAGGATCTCTAAATGTCGGATGAATAATCAATGTATCATATCCTGCAGCAGGAGTATGAAAAAATTGCCCCGCCTCTATTGTCAGATTGATATTTCCAAAAGGATTATTTGGATCTGCTGATGGGTTAGCTCTTACATATTGAAATGCTTGATAAGGAAATCCACCTCCTACAAGTGGTTTATTATTATCAACCTGCATCCAGGTACTAACAGTGAAACTTGTAGTAACAGAAGTCAATCCTGTAATCCCTGTGTAATATAAATATCCATTATTTAATTTGACACCTTGACCTTTGATTCCAGGAACATAAGATGCTCCAACAACCTGTGCCGGACCAGCACCTGATTTATCTTCCTTTTGAGTACCATCAAATGTCCAATGAGCTTGTAGATTAGCCATAGCAACAGCGTTTGAATTGGCATATCCCCCGATTGGTGGCAATACTACATCACCTCCACCTTTGGAACTACAGGAATTAATGGAGAAAATAAGAGCCCCGGCAATTAAACCGTTTCTCGTCCATCTGAAAAATTTGTTTTGCATAAAGTAAAATTTGATTTGATGAAATAAATGAAAGAATT
>JBDTXP010000133.1:0-6539 GCA_040006135.1 Ginsengibacter sp.
AGCTTTTTCATCCAATAAAATATCATGTAATATTTCGTAAAAAACCTTGTCATCCTTTTCACTTCGCATCTTAAAAATTTCTCCATGCAAGTGCAATACATTAGTACTCCCCGCTCTTTCGTGCAGGTCATCAATATTTTGTGTGATGATTGTCACTTTAAAATAATCCTGAAATTGTGCAATGATATTATGTGCATCATTTGGCTGTGCCTTTGCAACCTCCTTTCTTCGCTGATTATAAAAATCCAAAACCAACGCAGGATTCTTCTTCCAGCCTTCGGGAGTTGCTACTTCATAAACATCATAGCCATTCCATAATCCATCGCTATCACGAAAAGTTTTAAGGCCGCTTTCAGCACTTACGCCTGCACCGGTTAAAATTACAAGATGCTTCATTTCTTCTCCATGTACACTTTAGCCATTGAGCTATATTTAGTATTAATAGTTTTGAATTTTTGTTCCGCCTTCATTTCTTCATTTTGAAGAAATTTTGTATTGGCAATCTGGGAATTGGATGGAGCTGCTTCCTGGGCACTAACTGCTATATATATGCTCGATATTTTTTCTCTTAATCTTTCTACGTCCGCAAACATTCCGGTTTGTATCGTGGGCAAAAGCGATGCTCTTAAAGTCTCCAGTTCTTCATGATATTTAGACAAAAAATCTTTTGCTTTACTGTCTGTCGTCCTGGCCATTGCTCCTTTCAGGGCTTTTTGAATGCTGGAAATACTATCAACCAGCACTGCTAATTTTTCGTGAAGATGGTAAAGATCCATCGCAGTCTTATATTGGGATTTTCTGTCCGCCAGCGTATAGTCTTTATTGGTAACATCTGAAACCAAAGTTATTGGTTCAGTGTATTCTCTGTCACCAACTTTTAGTTTCATCATATAATTTCCCGGCAAAACCATAGGAGCGAAGAAACCTGAATTATCAATTTTAGTACCACCACTTGCTACTTTAGGGGGAGTCATTCTTAAATTCCAATAGACTTCATTAAGCCCTTTTCTTTTGTTACCCGGTATTTTTTGAACAAGTTTATTCTGGTTGTCAAAGATACTAATAGACACATCGCCGGTACTCATCCTGTCTTTAAAATAATATTGAAAAGGTGCGATAGAACTGGGATTTCCGCCCTGCCAGCCGCCTTGTACTTCACGGCCGCCACCGCCAAATGCACCGTTGGTAAGTTCGATCGGTGCATTTTTAAATACAAAGACATCTTTTTCTGCAATTGCGGGAGTAAGGTTGCGTATTGCACTGATATTATCCAGGATCATAATGCCCCGGCCATGTGTAGCCAATAACAAATCATTTGTTTTTGGGTTGATTTGAATATCCCGCACCAAAGCATATTCCGGAATATTATTCTTCATCCTAAACCAGGTTTTGCAATTATCAAGACTCGCGAATAAACCCATTTCGGTACCTAAAAAAAACAGGTCTTTATTTACGATATCTTCCTTTATTTTATGAGCAAAACCTGTAAACTCTTTACTGTTGATTCTTTGCCATGTCTTACCCATATCAATTGATTTGGCGAGATAGGTATTCATATCACCAAACATGTGGTTGTCAAAAGTTACATACAAAGTATTTCTATCGTACTTAGATAATTCAATACTGCTTACCCATGCCTTTTGAGGAATACCGGCTGCTTCAATATTTTTTGCAACATTGTTCCATTTTTTTCCACCATCAATGGTATATTGAAGATTGCCATCATCCGTTCCCACCCAGATTATTTTTTCATCAAATGACGATTCGGTGATCGTGAATATTGTACAATAATTTTCTGCCGAAGAATTATCTGTACTCAGACCACCACTTTCTTCCTGCTTTTGTTTACTCTTATCATTGGTAGTTAAGTCGGGCGAAATTCTATTCCAGTCTTTGCCTTCATTAATTGATTTGTACAAATATTGCGAAGCGATGTACAGATTTTTTTTATTTGCCTGTCCAATTACAATCGGAGTATTCCAGTTATATCGTAATTTTTCTTCTCCATCTCCTTGTTTTGGTTGAATGTCAACACCCTTTGCTGTTTTTACATTGATGCGGGAAACAGATCCACCTTGCGCTTCTGCATAAACGTAGCCAGGATTTGCCGGATCAGGCTGTACCCAAAAACCATCACCACCATACAAATTAGTCCAACTTGCATTGGATACACCGCCTGCTGCAGCGGATGGTGTGAGCCAGCTTCCATTATCCTGCAAGCCACCCATAACGTTATAAGGAGTTGCATTATCGAAAGCTACATGATAAAATTGCCCTACAGGTAAGTTTTGTATAAACATCCAGCTTGCACCTTTGTCCAGGCTTACATAAACGCCACCATCTGTGCCGAGGTACATTTGATTAGTATTATTAGGATTTATCCAAAGAGCATGCATGTCCGCATGTGGCACAGCGCCATCATTGCTGGCGCCGGCAAATGAATAACCACCATCAGAAGAATAGGCGAAAGTATATGCAGGACGGTAAACCCTTTTAGGATCTTTCGGATCAATAGTAATTACACTAAAATAAAATGGGCGTGCCTCGACATTGGCTGTCGCACTTTGTTTTTTCCATGATTCACCGCCATCTGATGAAATGTATAAACCCGTAGATGCAGCCTCCACGATTGCTATAATATTATTGGATGCAGAAGGAGCTACAGCAAATGCGATCCTACCGAGCGGTTTCGCGGGCAAGCCATTATTTAATTCTTTCCAGTTTTTTCCACCATCAGTGCTTTTCCACATACCACTTCCAGGCCCACCGGAGTTAAAGGCATAAGGATAACGCCTGCATTCCCACGTAGATGCATAAACGATTTCGGGGTTTTCAGGATCGACAGCTACATCAGCGCAACCAGCTTTATTATTTGTATATAATATTTTCTTCCATGTTTTACCACCATCGGTTGATTTATATAAACCCCTGTTTTCACTATCACTCCATAAAGGACCAGGTGCGGCGACATAAATATTGTTTGAATTTTTTGGATCAATTACAATTCTTGCAATGTGTTCTGTACTATCTAATCCTATCTTTTTCCAGTTATCACCACCATCAGTTGTCATATATAATCCATTTCCTACCGAAACAGTATTACGCATATTGCTTTCACCGGTTCCTACAAAAACTGTGTTTGGGTTTTTTTGATCGATTGCGATAGCACCAATTGATTGACAATATTTATCAAATACCGGATTGAATGAAGCGCCGGCATTTGTTGTTTTCCAAACGCCACCTCCTGCGGCCCCTACATAAAGCGTTTTTCCATCAGCATTATTTCCATCAATAGCGGTAATCCTCCCGCTATTTGTACCAGGGCCAAGCCAGCGCGCTTTCATAGTACCAAATGTAGCAGACGAAATTTGTGAAAACGAAAGGAGACTAATAAATGAAAATGCGCCAGTAAATAATATTATTTTTTTCATTCGATAATTGGATTTTTTTAAAATGATTTCTTTTTATTTTATTTATGTATAGCCGTTCTCAATTAGTTGGCATTTTGTATACGCACACTTCATATAAAGGTGCGGCTGGCGATTTCTAATTACATATTTAAAAATACCTTTGACATCGATAAAAAAAAGGCCGGTATATCCGGCCTTTAATAATTTATTTGGAAGGATGAAATATATTAGGGTCAACATTGGTGTTTACTTTCACATCAGTTATGTTGAGTTCACCAAAAGGAAGTTTTATTGACATCGGAATTACAATACCTTCCGGCAATTTTTGATAATTACTCAAGTCAGTTTTGGTTTCAGTTTCTTTGCCATTTGCTTTTTGCTTCACTATATCACGAATTATAAGAAAAGTTTGAGGATCTATGAATATAGTTTCTTCTTTACCGTTTTTTAAGGTTTCTTTTATTTTATAAGCTTCTACTCCATCCACATCATCTTTACCCAATAGCTCAATTGTATGGCCCTTTGCAGCATAATCTATAAGATTACCTTGTATGTCCAGTTGGTCTTGTCCTTGTTTAAGATCATCCACAGTTATTGGTTCAGGAATTTTTTGGCCTTGAAAAGGTGAGAAGTTCCAGCCGGAATCCGGAGTTATTATTTGATAACCGGTCATTCCATTTACAGTAAATTCCTGCCTCATTCCTTTTTTATCAACTGTTGTAGATGTTACAGCAAGTTCTGCACCCTGAACTTTTACAGAACCTTTCATCACAATTGAGTTTATTTTGCTCCATGAAGCCTTCCCTCCAATAGCATCTATATATTTATTTACTATCTGGTCAGCCGTAAGATCCTGGGCAAATGAGAAACTAACAATCATTGTTGCCAATATTGAAAAGAGGATTTTTTTCATGGATATTTTTTTAAAATTTTTATTGAGCAAAATAATGATTTATTTTTTTAAGCATTTGAAAATATTACAGAACTTGATTTTTCCCTGATAAATGGTCTGGCAATTATAAATTTTCGTTACTTCGATAATGAAAACACTAAATAATTTGTTCTCCTGCCATTTTCATTAATATCTTCCATTCCCCATCACTTACCGGTTGTACTGACAATCTACTAATCCGAATGAGCGCCATGTTTTTTAATTTGTCTACATTTTTAATTTCGGTGAGAGGAATCGCCCGTTTCAATTTTTTATAAAATTTTAAATCAACGGCTACCCATCTGTCATCATCAGTTGAAGGGTCCGGGTACGCCTCTTTTTCAACCTTGGCGATTCCAGTAATCTCCATCCCTTCATTACTTTGGTAAAAGAGCACTAAATCATTTTTTTTCATTGCCCGTAGATGCAAGCGGGCTGCATAATTGCGTACGCCATCCCACGTTGTAATTTTATCTTTTTTCAAATCATCAATATTATAAACCGAAGGTTCAGATTTGGCTAACCAATGTTTCATCGATAGTTATTTAAGTGTCAACACTATTTTCAATCCATCACAGATTAATTCCCGTATATGTTTAAGTAAAATTACACTATGCTGACAAGTTTTAATTTAACTTTGCAGTATAATTTATAAAAATTAAAAATCTTTCAAATGCTAAGTATTTTTTTAAAACCAACTCTCCTGCTATCAATGCCTGGAGGTTCAGAATGGATCTTAATTCTTTTGGTTGTATTATTATTTTTTGGAGGTAAAAAAATTCCAGATCTCATGCGTGGTATAGGTAAAGGTGTAAGAGAATTTAATGATGCCAAAGATCATGTAAAAAATGAAATTGAGGCAGGCATGAAAGATAAGGATGTTACACCAACTCAAGCCCCCACTGCGGCTCCAATTAATGCCAATCCAATTAATTCGAATCCAATTAATTAGAACAAAAAAAACTTTTTATGTCCCTGGTTGTACTACAACCGGGGATTTTTTGTGCCGTTTATATTGTCATATACATTGTCTTCTGGCTAATGTATTCGTTTAAACAAATGCGCCTTTAAAATTGTCAGACCTAAATGGAGAATATAAAATCTCAAATCATTTTAATTTTTTTTACCATACAGAGATACTTGATTTGTGAAGGAAAAGAAATAGTAAAAATGGTAGGCTTATTTTAATGAACCCAATAAAATAAAGTTGAATTTACCTCACTTCTTCGTCGAAATTATGCAAGTGCATTATGTAACTTCAGTACATGAAAATACCATTGATTGATATAAACACTTTGTAAACTTCCATAAAAAAAATCCCTGTAATTTCTTACAGAGATTTTCTTTCACCTAAATCACACCCTTAAAATACTATTTGAAGAAAGGTGTAACTATTGCGGTAACCTGCTCCTTTGTGAGAGGCTCATCAAATGATTCCGAAGCTGCTGCCTGGGAAATCGGTAGACCGCCAATATTGGTGATTGTTACACCACCCTGTACTACATTTTCTTCTCCATTATAACTTGCCTGAACTGCTGAGGTAGCAATACCACTTTGGTTTAAAGTTATCCATGGCTTTACATCCACACCTGCCGGAACCAAAGATCCATTTGCTTTACGCATTTCTCTTAAATGGGCAGCATGACGTGCTTCTACAGAATGTATCTGCAAAGCAGCTGTCAGATAATCGTTATTCGCCATTAAATTAGGGGCTTGTCCTTTGTATGCTCTTACTCCGGTGTCTTCAAATGTTTGAGCAACGGCTAGTAATACACCATAATCTGAGAATACTGTTGGAAATGTGCCCTTAGCTGTAAAGTCAAACTGTGCTGCTGTGAATGAAACAGGAGTTCCTCCTGCAGCGGTAATGGCTGTTTTCAAAAAGTTCACGTGAGCAGTCTCATGATCACTTATTACCTGGATAGCATTTTTTTCAGCACCAGCAGGTATAATTCCTGAAGCTAATGCCTTAATGTAAAAATTTGATTCCAGGTATTCTAGAGTCAGCGCAAAATTGAGCGTATCTAAAATAAGGTCAGTTGGCGCTGTTGGTCCACCATAGGCCTTTTGAAACATGGAGCCCAAAGCAAAAGGAATTGCAGCTAAAGCAACTTTTCCAGAGGTTTTTGCAAAATTTTTCATTACACCCCTGCGCGTATCGAGCCGGTCATATACTTCCGGGTCGGTTTTTTCTATTT
>JBDTXP010000134.1:0-6528 GCA_040006135.1 Ginsengibacter sp.
GTAATAAAGCTCATTACATAAGCCAGGCCGGTCATGTACAACAGCATAATTATTGGCCACTTCCATGTTCCTGTTTCCCGTTTTACAATAGCCAGTGTGCTCATACATTGCATAGCAAGTACGTAAAAAATTAATAAAGAAAGTCCCGCTGCAAGTGAATAAACTTTACGCCCATCCGGCCATGAAGCGGCACTCATTTTCTGCCGAAGCGTTGCGTTATTTTCTCCACTATCCTCGCCTACACTGTATAATGTAGCCATGGTACCTACAAACACTTCGCGCGCTGCAAACGAGGTAATGAGCGCAATACCAATTTTCCAATCAAAACCAAGAGGCCTGATCACAGGCTCAATACCCTGGCCTAAAATACCAGCATAAGAATTTTGCAGTAGTTCTGTGCCGCGGCTCTTCTTAAGTTCCTTCGCCATCGAAGGTTGTTGCTTTTCCAACAACTCATATTTTTGAGAAACGGCGTGCATATTTTTGGCGGGACCATAGGTGCTTAATACCCAGAGTAAAAGACTAATTACCATAATCACTTTTCCGGCTTCTACTACAAAGATCTTCGCACGCTCTATCATGGTAGTAAATACATTTTTCCAACGTGGGCTTCGGTACCCGGGAAGCTCTAAAATAAAATAACTTTTTTCTTTACTCTTGATAAACCAATTAAGAACATAAGCAGAAATAAGTGCCATAAAAGTTCCCATAAAATACATGGCCATCATTACAAGGCCTTGCAAACCTATGAAACCTAAATAATGTTTATTGGGAATTACGAGGGCAATTAAAACAGTGTATACCGGCAGCCTGGCGCTACAACTCATAAGAGGTGTAACCATAATGGTTAGCAGCCGCTCCTTTTTATTTTCAATATTTCTTGCACTCATTATCGCAGGCACTGCGCATGCAAGCCCACTGATCATGGGCATTATACTTTTTCCATTCAATCCCACTTTGCGCATCACCCTATCCGTTAGAAAGCTTATCCGTGCCATATACCCAGTATCTTCCAGCAATGTGATTAGCCCAAACAAGATCATGATCTGAGGCACGAAAACAATAATACCGCTAAGGCCTGCCAGTATCCCATTCACAAATAGATCTGTTAGCCAGCCCAATGGTAAAAAATTGGTTAGCCATCCGCCTAATTCGGCAAAAGTCCATTCAATTCCATTCATAGGAAATTGCGCCAGCATAAATATACTCTGGAACAATAAAAAAAGTACGGCTAATAAGATTACATATCCCCAGGTGTGATGAAGTAAGATATCATCGAGTCTTTTTGTCATCAACTCCTTTTGTAAAGGGTCTACTTCAACTACAGACGATTTTATTACTGATTTTATTTTAGCATAACGATGAAGTATTTCCTGCGCCTGAATTTTAGTATGATTGAAATTATTCCGCTCTTCAATTGCCTCAATCTCTGTCTGTACTTTTTCATCCAGGGAAAAATTTTCATGATTTATCAGGTAATGAATAGCATGATAATCACTCATTCCCGGCATCATAGCCTGCATTTCTTTCACTGCAGGCTCTGCTATTGGGTCAGATTCGATAAATAACTTTTCTGATTTTTTATGAAGTTTGCGCGTTGTTTGGTCTATCGCTTTTTTCAGTTCTGCAATACCTTTATTTTTTCTTGGGTTCACCGGCACAATCAATACTCCCAGTTCCCGCTGCAATTCTGCTATATCTATTTTAGTATTATTTTTATTGGCGACATCCAGCATGGTGAGCGCGATGACGACTGGTTTATCCAGATCAATTATTTGTGAACAAAACAATAAGTTCCTCTTCAGATTACTGGCATCTGCTACCACAAGAATTATATCCGCGTGAACATGTGGATCCTGGTCGAGCAATACTTTGTAGGTAACCCACTCGTCATTCCTTTTTGGATATAGGCTATATGTACCGGGTAGATCAATGAAATTTACTTTTAGTGACTCAGAAATTTTACTTGAACCGGTTTTCTTATCAACAGTCACCCCCGGAAAGTTGCCTACCTTTTGATTGAGGCCTGTAAGCGCATTGAATAATGAGCTCTTCCCACTGTTGGGATTTCCTACTAAAGCAATATGAAGTTGTTGGTTCAAAGAAATTATATAAAATCTGTAAATTTACTCATACACTTATACACCAACTTACGAAATAGGAAAAGAGATTGGGCTTTTCCTGTTTTTTATGAAAAATTTTATTATATCCTGATCTTTATTGGAAATATATGGTTGCCTCTTTATTACTTTGCTTGAAATAATAAAAAGTCGTGTAACTCTGAGCCTGCTATACTACTCAGAGAATTTGAAGAATATTTTTTAAATTACCAAAGATGAAATATACCAATCAGTGGGGCTTTAAGTTACTAATATTCGCGTGTTTACTAATGCCCGCAGTCTCCAATGGGCAGAAAATAAAAGTAACAAAGGCGGACAAGCAAGCGATTACGAATTTAAAATCCGTTATTACCTACCTGGCAAGTGATCAACTGGAGGGAAGGCGCACCGGAACGCGTGGTGAAAAGTTAGCCTATGAATTTATTATTCCCCAATTTGAAAAAGCAGGTTTGCAACCAAAAGGAACAGGTAAAAGTTTTCTACAACCTTTTGAAGTAAATGAGGGGAAAGAAATTAAATCCGACTCATGGTTTACCATTAGTGGTGATACGCTTGCTGCTATTACAGATTATTTTCCTTTGCCATTCAGTCTTAATACAACCATAAATGCTTCTGCCAGTCCTGACATCAAAGAAAATGGAGCTCCGTGGTTTCTGGATATTGCTGAAATAATAGAGAAAAACACAAGCAACCCACATTTTGATTTGCTACAATATATCAAGGATAAATCATGGGATTTTCAAAACAAAGGAGCCTCTGCCGTAATTGTTTATAATGATGGCATGCATGACGATGAACTTCAATTTCAGCCCAAATCACATGATACTTCTTTAAACATTCCGGTAATTTTCGTAAAAAATGATAAAGCAAAAAAGCTATTCACTTCGCACACTGCTGACGTGCACCTGAAGGGTAAAATAAATGTGTCAGATAAAACACGAACCGGCTATAACGTTGTTGGATTCCTTGATAATGATGCAAAATTGACCATTGTAATTGGCGCTCATTACGATCACCTGGGATATGGTGAAGACCATAATAGTTTGTGGACAGGACCAAGTGAAATTCACAATGGCGCAGATGACAATGCAAGTGGGACTGCTGCTGTGATAGAGTTGGCAAATATGTTGAAGAAGTCAAAACTGAAAAATTACAATTACTTGTTTATCTGTTTTTCGGGTGAAGAGCTGGGGCTCTTTGGATCAAAATATTTTGCAGATAATTCAACGATACCTTTGGAGAATATCAATTATATGATTAACTGTGATATGGTAGGCCGGCTCAATGATAGCACACACGGTATGTCTGTTGGTGGCTACGGCACTTCACCAGAATGGGGAAAAATAGTTCCCCAAAAAAGTATGGGCATCGTGGTAAAATTTGATTCCAGCGGCATTGGCCCCAGCGATCACACTTCCTTTTATTTAAAAAACATTCCTGTTTTATTTTTCTTTACCGGCACACATCCTGACTATCATAAACCTACAGATGATGTAGAAAAAATAAACTTTCCCGGTGAGCTCCAGGTGATAAAATACATTTATAATATCCTGGCAGAAACAAATAAAATGGGAAAGCTTACCTTTTCAAAAACCAGGGAACCTCAAATGGAAAGCGTACGCTTTACTGTAAGCCTGGGCATTATGCCTGATTACACATACACAGGTGAAGGCCTGCGGGCCGATGGAATTATTGGCGGAAAAGTTGCGGAAAAGGCAGGACTTCACGCAGGGGACATCATTATGGAATTAGGTAATTATAAAATTACAGATATCAATAATTATATGAAAGCGTTGAGTAAATTTAAAAAAGGTGATTCCACCTCAGTAAAAGTAAAACGTGGAAATGATCTTATGGATTTCAAAATAACTTTCTAAATATTCTCTCCATGGCAATGAAATTAAAAATAGATAATGAGGCCATGCTCGAAGAGTTTTTCGATCAGACATGCCTGTTAGGCATCGTGGCTCCTATAGAGCAATACCGCTTTTGCTGGCAACTAAACCAGTTATTGAATTTTGATTTCAGGATCAATAACAGTATCGAAATACAATTGATAAAAAAAGAACGAAAATATTTTTTCCCAATTTATTGTTTTCAAAAAAGAACAAGTACACTTAAGCACTATTTATATAACAACCAGGATGATGGCGAATATCTATTACCGGAATTTAAACATCTTGATTTCTTGTGGCTGATGAAAGATGATTGTATGTCGCAAAGCGAGATGACGCCTTTTATCAACACAATAAAATCATTACCGGAAGTACAAATGGTATTGGAACTCACGAATGAAAAAATTAAGAATCGAAAACATTTAATCTTTTAAAAATAAAATTA
This sequence comes from Ginsengibacter sp., assembly GCA_040006135.1. Classification (GTDB taxonomy): domain Bacteria; phylum Bacteroidota; class Bacteroidia; order Chitinophagales; family Chitinophagaceae; genus Ginsengibacter. The sequence goes on from JBDTXP010000134.1 coordinate 4,461, forward strand.
TGTGGCAGGAAAAAAATAATGAATTGTATAAAAAATTTACTTTCAAAGATTTCTCTGAAGCTTTTGGATTTATGGCGCGTGTAGCATTGGCAGCTGAGAAAATGAATCATCATCCCCGCTGGACGAATACCTATAACACAGTAGAAATCTGGCTCTCAACTCATGACGCCGGAGATACGATCACGATTAAGGATCACAAGCTTTCTGAAAAGATTGATGAAATACAACTTTGATTTTTCAAAGTTGAACTGAGGTGTTTGGCCACTTGCAGTGGACTGACACCTTTCTCGTTAAGGTGTTACCATGATCACTTTTCCCTGCTGACTAATAAACTGGCCAATAGAATTTGTCATTTTGCCAAAACCACACTCTTCTAAAATATTTTTTACTTCATTTACCGCAGCCGGATTTACTGCAATTAATAACCCACCATTTGTTTGCGGATCAGGTAATGTTGTGAAGGCCTCCATTACATCAACTCCTTTTTCAAAATCAATTTTCTTTGAGTAGCTGTTCCAGTTTCTGAATGTTGCATCAGGCATTATTTTCATTTCGAGATAATGTTTTACGCCTTCGCACAACGGTATTTTTAAGTAAGCTATTTGTGCAGATAAGCCACTGCCTTCAGCCATTTCAAGCAAATGGCCTGCAAGTCCAAAACCTGTAATATCAGTCATCGCAGTTACGCCTTCTACAGCCCCTAACTTCTCTCCGATGGTATTTAATTGTGTAAGTTGATCAATTAAAACCCTTTGATCACCTGGTAACAAAACACCTCTTTTTTGTGCGGTAGAAAGAATGCCAACACCAATTGGTTTTGTAATAAATATTAGGTCGCCTTCTTTAGCAGTATTATTTTTTTTCAATTTGGTGATGTCAACAACACCATTTACCGACAGGCCAAAAAATGGTTCAGCAGAATCAATGCTATGTCCGCCTGCTAATGGAATATTTATTTGATCGCAGATTTTTCGCGCACCTTCCATTACTTCTCCTGCAAGAGATATTGGTAACTTATCAATTGGCCAGCCTAAGATTGCCAATGCCATTATGGGTTTTCCGCCCATCGCATAAACATCGCTAACTGCATTGGCTGCGGCAATTCTTCCAAAATCAAATGCATCATCAACGATAGGCATAAAAAAATCAGTCGTGCTTATTAATGCAGTACCATTACCCATATCATATACTGCAGCATCATCACTGCTGCTATTTCCCACCAATAAATTTCCGAATGGAGTAATTTTTTCGTTTGATAATATTTCCGAAAGAACGCCAGGCGCAATCTTACAACCACAACCTGCTCCTCGTGAGAAAGCGGTTAATTTTATTTTCTCTTTGCCTGCATCTTCTATTCCACTCATAATTTTTTTCTTCTTAAAATGATAGCGCTGTTTTTTGTAAGGTCGCCGGTAAAGCGAATTTCGTAATCTTTCCCGCCATCACGCACAACTAATAAACCAGTATTTGGTGGTATGCTTCCAAGGTTTTCCGCATACATAATGATGTTGATGGAATCGCCCATTTCAGGTGTAAGGTAAATAGTTTTGTTGTATGCCTTTGTAGAAAGGCCAACACGTGGCATGATTACGACGCCATTCATTATTACACTTACAGTATCACCATCTACGGTCCCATTATCGTATAGTGTTAGTATCAGGCTATCCGATTTAATATAAACACTTTGAATTGTTTCTATTGTTCTCTTTGAAAGATCAGGCATTGCATTTTTTCCCGGGGAAATAGTTGCAATGGTATTCACCGGATTCAATATCTTTTTATTATCGTTGACGTTTGGCGGCAGCATCAAAGATTTTTTTTCTTTCAATAAAGTATCCGGCTTATTTATCGCCAATGACGTTTTTTCCTTTTCTATTACAGCATCTTTCTTCGGATTTTCTACGATATTTTTTTCGGAGGAAACATTGCGTACTGTATCCTTTAAGATCAATGTTTTTTCTTCCTTAACTTTTTTATTTTTTGCAGAAGCTGTAATCACTATTTCCGGGTTAACGATTGTTGTATCAGGAATTATTATATTTTTCTGAATCGCCTGTGCTACCAATTT
>JBDTXP010000135.1:0-6375 GCA_040006135.1 Ginsengibacter sp.
GCCATAAAAAAATTAATGGGGCTGCAGCCAAATGAGGTTATAAAAATAAATGATGCAGGCGAAGAGTTTCATATCAATATTTCTGAGGTAAATGTTGATGACCATCTTTTAGTGAAACCCGGAAATAAAATTCCTGTAGATGGCCTTGTAATTTCAGGGCGTTCATTTGTAGATGAAAGTATGATTTCCGGTGAGCCGGTTCCTGTAGAAAAGGAGAAAGATGAAAAAGTTTTTGCTGGTACGATCAACCAAAAAGGAAGCATGGTGATTATTGCAAAAAAAGTAGGCTCCGAAACGATGCTCGCACATATAATAAGTGCTGTTCAGCAGGCGCAGGGGAGTAAGGCCCCTGTACAATCATTGGTAGATAAGATCGCTTCAGTTTTTGTCCCGGTTGTAATTGGAATTTCTATTCTTGCCTTTATTGCCTGGATGATTTTTGGCGGAACAGGAGCTTATTCACATGCATTGCTCGCTATGATTACCGTTCTTGTAATCGCCTGCCCGTGTGCACTTGGTCTTGCTACACCTACAGCGATTATGGTAGGGATTGGCCGTGGTGCACAGAATGGAATTTTAATAAAAGATGCGGAAAGCCTGGAAAAAGCGATGAAGATTGATGTGCTGCTGCTGGACAAAACAGGTACTATCACCGAAGGGAAACCTGATGTAATGCATACTGCATGGAAAAGTGAGAGTGATACAATTAAATTCTCTCCGGTTTTCTTCGGGCTGGAAAAATTTTCTGAACATCCCATAGCGGATGCAATCGTGCATTATTTTGAACAAAAAAAAATAGATAAAATATCACTGCAGAATTTTGAAAGCCTTACAGGTTATGGTGTTTCGGCAGATTATGAAAAGGAAAGATATTTTGCCGGAAATAAAAAATTAATGGAGCAGCAGAAAATTATGATGTCACCTGATTTATTAAAACAATACGACCAATGGATATCTACTGGTAGTACAGTGATATGGTTTGCCAATTCAAAAGATGCTCTTGCTTTATTTGCTGTCAATGATAAAATAAAAGAAACATCTAAAGCTGCAATTGATAAGTTGCAAAGTATGGGGCTTGAAGTGTTTTTAGTTACCGGTGACAATGAAAAAACGGCCGCTGCAATTGCTAAAGAATCAGGAATAGAGAAATATTACGCCAACGCGCTTCCTTCAGATAAATCAAAACTGGTAAAGAAACTTCAGCAAGAGGGGAAAATAGTGGGGATGGTTGGTGATGGTATTAATGACAGTGAAGCAATGGCTCAGAGTGATGTGAGTATAGCAATGGGTCAGGGTGCTGATATTGCTATGGATGTTGCGGGAATGACACTACTTACCTCTGATCTTAATAAAATTCCTGTGGCAATTAAATTATCAAAACAAACGATCAGGATCGTAAAACAAAGTTTATTCTGGGCATTTATTTATAATGTTATTGGTATCCCGATTGCGGCAGGAATATTGTACCCATCTACTGGATTTCTATTAAATCCAATGATTGCAGGTGCAGCCATGGCTCTTAGTTCTGTTAGTGTGGTAACTAATAGTTTGAGATTGAATTTTATTAATTTGAAAAGTTAGATAATGCGATAATATAAATTTTAATTCATAAATAATTAGCAATGACTCAGTTTAAAACAAACATCATGTGTGGTTCTTGTATAGAAAAGGTAACGCCACAATTAAATAAGGTTATCGGGGAAAATAACTGGAAAGTAGATACTATAAATCCACAAAAAATTCTTACAGTTACAAATGATAAAGTGAATACAAAGGAAATAATCCAGGCTGTTCAGGCAGCAGGATACAAAGCAGAATCTTTATAAATTAACCATCTAAAATAAATAACATGAACGACTATCACACCTACGAAGAATGTATTAAAGAATGTCTTGAATGCGCCGCCATTTGTAATCATTGTGCCTCTGCATGTACACAGGAAGAAAATGTAAAAATGATGGCGCGCTGTATTCAATTGGATATGGAATGTGCAACTCTATGTTATGCCGCAGCTCAACTAATGAGTTTAGGTAGTAGTAAGGCAAAAGAAATTTGTAAATTATGCGCCGACTTATGTGATCAGTGTGCAGCGGAATGTGGCAAGCACGAGCATGAACATTGTAAGGAATGTGCAGAACATTGTAAGAGGTGTGCAGACATGTGCAGGAAAATGGCAGCATGATTTTTTAATAAAATGAAATTTGAAAATGGAAAAAAGAAAATTGGGGAATACAGATGTAATGATATCTCCTATAACTTTTGGTGGAAATGTTTTTGGCTGGACGCTGGATGAAAAAAGTTCATTTAAGATCCTTGATGATTTTACTGCTGCTGGATTTAATTGCATAGATACCGCAGATACATATTCCCGTTGGATGCCTGGTAATAAAGGTGGTGAATCGGAAACCATCATTGGTAATTGGATGAAAAAAAATGGAAATAGAAAAGAGCTGATCATTTCTACAAAAGTGGGCGGCGATGTAGGTAGTGGCAAAAAAGATTTAAGTGAGAAACACATAAAACAAGGAGTGGAAGATTCTCTAAAAAGATTACAAACTGATTATATAGATCTCTATCAGTCTCATTATGACGATACGGAAACACCAGTTGAAGAAACAATGACTGCGTTTAATGATTTGATCAAAGAAGGTAAGGTGCGCTACATTGGCGCTTCTAATTTAAGTGCCGATAGAATTAAAGAATCAAATGAATTCGCCCGAAAGAATGGTCTGCAACCTTATATCACTTTACAACCTTTATATAATTTATATGACAGGCAGAAATTTGAAACACAATATCTGCAAACTGCTTTGGATGAGGATTTAGCAGTGTTTCCCTATTATTCTTTGGCAAGTGGGTTTCTTACGGGAAAATACAGGAGTGAAGCAGACTTTGAAAAAAGCCCGCGCGGAAAGAATGTTGGTAAATTTTTAAACGAAAGAGGAAAAAGAATTTTAAAAGCAATGGATAGTGTAGCCGAAGAACAGGGAGTTTCTTTGTCACAAATTGCCTTAGCCTGGCTTATGCATAAACCATCTGTAACCTCGCCTATTGCAAGTGTGACAAATGATAAACAATTGCAGCAATTAATTAATTCTGCCCGAATCGAATTGAATAACAAGCAAAGATCAGTGTTAGATGAAGCAAGTCGATACTAATAAAACAGTTTGCACGTTTTAAATGTTATAAATTTTAATTCAGTAGGATCAAAGCCAAAAAGAATTTACTTTTGCGCTTTGCATGATGAAAAAAATAATATTCCTCATATTAACCCTTGCTTATATTACCTCTACATCAGGGGCAACAATATACCTGCATGAATGTATGGGAAAGGTTATCGACTGGAATATCCGCGAAACAGGCGATAAATGTGCGAATTGCGGAATGCATAAAAACAAAGCAGGTGATTGTTGTAAGGAGATTGTGAAGGTGTATAAATTACAAACGGCGCATTCAATTCCCCTATCTGATTTTCATATTTTTTTAACAGCAGTAACTCCACTTACATATTTTCACCAGCCAACAAATATAATTACCACAGCCGGAGTTTCTCAAACATACTATGTTTCTCCACCCCCCAAAGCTGCTGTCAGTCTGTTTATTTACAATTGTACATTTTTGATTTAGATCTTATTAGGCATGACATAAGTTATGCATAATACAATAATTGCATTGCTGCAGTTGTTGTATTATAATCTTTCCTACATAAACTTTTAAGATTTAATCTATCATATAATGTTATTAAATAAATATACCGCGAACCGTAAGAATGTTGCTTTAACCTTTGGAGCTTCTCATACTTCTGAGACTTCCGGAACGTTTGCTCCTTTTTTCAAATTTCTTTCTTTTGTATTTTTTCTTCTCATCATTAATAGTCAAACATTGCAAGCGCAACAGGCAAGCATTACTGATTCTTTCAGAGTAGAGGGAGTGTGCATTTCCTGTAAGCAACGTATAGAAAAAGCGTTAAAAGTGAAAGGCGTAAACGCTGCTACATGGCGCATAAGTGATAAAATACTCAATATAAGCTATCAGCCGGGCATCATTAATTTGGAACAAATTGAAACGCGCATTGCTGATGTAGGCCATGATACACCTTTAAAGAAAGCAAAAGAAGAAGTGTACAATAAACTTCCTGATTGCTGCCTTTACAAAGATCCTGCAAATGAAGGTCATGTAGATAATGGAAGTGATTCGGATAAGAATCATGCACTTTCGGGAGTCATTTTATCTGAAGATTATAAAGGCAATCTTAATCCTTTGCCCGGTGCTACAGTCTCATGGCTAGATGGTTCTGATGCTGTAATGGCCAATGAACATGGTGTATTTACAATGCCGGTTTCTGAAAATAAAAATAAATTAATTATCAGCTACACAGGTTACCAAAATGATACATTGGATGTAAAGGAACCACATCTTGTACAAGTTATATTAGCAGCGAATGGCCAGCTAAAAAATATTACGGTGAAGGGAAAGCCGCGATCCACCTATATTAATGATCTGGGAGCGGTTCGTAGTTTTTTTATAAATTCCAAAGATCTTCTTAAAGCAGCTTGTTGCAACCTGAGCGAGAGTTTCGAAACGAATCCGAGCGTAGATGTAAGTTATAGTGATGCAGTAACCGGCTCTAAACAAATTCAACTTTTAGGTCTTGCAGGAATTTATACGCAACTTACTGTCGAGAATTTGCCTGGGCCACGTGGATTGGCTACGCCATTGGGTTTGAGTAGCATTGCCGGCCCATGGATAGAAAGTATTGAATTAAGTAAAGGCACAGGTTCTGTAGTGAATGGCTTTGAATCAATCGCCGGACAAATAAATGTAGAATTGAAAAAACCTCAAAATAGCGAGCGTGTTTATTTAAATGGTTATGTAAATGAAATGGGTAAAACTGATTTCAATGTTAACCTTGCTCAGAACATTGGGAAAAAATGGTCAACTGGATTATTATTTCACGACGACTTTTTATATAATGTAGTTGATGAAAATAAGGATGGGTTTCGCGATTTGCCTACAGGGAATTTATTAAGCATGATCAACAGGTGGAATTATGAAGATCAAAAAGGAATGATGGTGCAATTTGGTGTTAAGGCTTTATTGGACAATAAAATAGGTGGGGAGAATGAATTCCACCAGGATCAAAAATATTCCACAGCCCGTTACGGCCTTGGCATTAAAACGCAGCGTTACGAAGGTTTTGCCAAAATTGGTTATGTGTTTCCTGAAAAGCGGTATAAAAGCATTGGCCTGCAATTATCAGGTTTTGATTTCAATCAGAAATCCTATTTTGGGTTAAATAATTACGATGCTTCTCAACAGAATTTTTATTCTAACCTGATCTATCAAAGTATAATCGGAAATTCTGCACATAAATTTCGTACAGGCCTAAGTGTTACTTCGGACAACTACAATGAAAACTTTAAAAATACTATTTATAAAAGAAAAGAAGTGGTGCCAGGTGCTTTTTTTGAATACACTTACACAGTGAGCGAAAACCTAAACATGGTTGCTGGCTTACGGGCCGATCATAACAATATTTATGGTTGGTTTGCGACACCACGTATCAATATAAGATATGCTCCTTTTAAAGGAACTACAATAAGATTGAGTGCAGGTAGGGGCCAGCGGACGGCCAATATTTTTTCTGAAAATATGGGTGCTTTAGTGAGTGCACGTGAAGTAATAATAATGGGTAGCAGTGATAATAAAGCTTATGGTCTTAATGCTGAAGTAGCCTGGAATAAAGGAATTAGTATTGATCAGAAAATAAAATTATTCAAACGCGATGCGATGCTGAGTGTGGATTTTTACAGGAATGATTTTTCCAGCCAGGTTGTGGCTGATCTGGAAAACCCACGGGCAATAAAATTTTATAATCTACTTGGAAAATCATATTCAAATAGTTTCCAGGCAGAATTTAATTTCATACCGGTAAAAAATCTTGATGTAAGATTGGCTTACCGACTTTTTGATGTGAAGACTACTTATGAAAATAAATTATTAGTTAAACCTTTGACAGCAAGAGACCGGGCATTTATAAACCTTGGTTATGCAATCAAGACCTGGAAGTTTGACTACACAATAAATTTTACAGGATCAAAACGTATTCCTTCTACAGAAATAAATCCGGTGGAGTATAGGATAGAAAATCAATCACCTTCTTATTTTACCATGAATGCACAGGTGAGCAAATCAATAGGGAAATTAAAGCAATTAGAGTTGTATGCCGGCGGTGAAAATCTTACAGGATTTATGCAAACGAATTCGATCATTGCAGCAGATCAGCCATTCGGTCAATATTTTGATGCTTCATTGGTTTGGGGCCCGCTCAGTGGACGATTGATCTATGGTGGGGTGAGGTTTAAAATAAAATAA
>JBDTXP010000136.1:0-6373 GCA_040006135.1 Ginsengibacter sp.
GGAAATGGACGGATTGATTTGACCAGGATGGATGAATAAGATGGATGTAAAGATAACATGAAAACTGAAAAAGCAAAAAAGAATTTATATAATTTGCAATGGTCTGCTTATGATCTACTTTACTTTAGATTTCAACTTATTATTAAAAGCATAAAGTCATAAATCTGTAACTTTTGGCTCAGAAGAAAAATGTCCTTATTTTTTTAATTTGCTGCGTGTTTTTTTCCTGCAGCCAGCCAGATCGTGGTAGGTCATCTAATGTGGAGCAACCAGGTTATAAAAAATATCTCATAAAAGCCGGAACATTTGAAAATATGAATGTTTTGAGCACTATCAGTGTGCACATGGCATTTAAAACGATTATTTATTTTGATGATTACGGAATGAAGGAATGCAGAGATACTTATTCTGCAGATAGCCTTGAGGAAAGATTTATGTGTGATGGAATGAATACTTATAAAATAATTCCAAAGGAGAAAACAGCTTACCTGGTAGGAAAAGCCTACCGTGGTACTGAGCCAAGGTTTTCGTGGGATGAAGTAGATAAAGCTGATAAAAAATCAGGGACCGCTAAGCGGCTTGCTGATACATCAATAGCTGGGAAAGAATGTGAGCGATATAAGGTTGCCTCAGAAAATGTTACCGCAACTTTCGCAGGTTACAGAAATATTTCCTTTCTTACAATGATCATAAGTCGTGGGGGTACCAGCCTCACCAGGTGTGTGGCAATTAAAATAATGGATATCCCCGAAGAAAAATTTAGAATACCTGAAGGATATGTTGTCAAATGATTTTACTTGAAAAGTTTAAGAAAGTCAATTCAAAATATCATTGATTTGCATACACGAATAGATCTAAAATATCAGACTGCTTTTTCAGGTTCAACTTATTTTTCTTCATATAACCTTCTAAATCTTTATTAGGGAAAACCATATCAAAATTGTGGATTGCAGCTGTTACAAATTTTCCATTTGGTTTGCGGATATAATAGGTAGTAGTTTTTTCAAATGTTATTTGTTCATTCCCTTCAAGCTCATACCGGCCCAAGCCTAGTATTGTATTATGGCTTTCTACCTTTTCAGTCGGCGCAGCAATTCCATAAGCCCCTAAATTGTCCTTTCTCGCAAGTTTATATGTATACCTCACTGCTAAGGTTGCAAATTCAGAACTGGCTACCCATTGGTAAAATTTGTTATCATAAAAGAACGAATCCACCGGAAAGGAAACATAATCTACATCCTCGGGATTTGCCAAAGCCACAGTATCATTTTTTTCATTTATATACATAAAGTTATCTGAAAAATAATCATAATTAAAACGGCCCACAGCTACTTCTCCATTTTTTAAATGGACATGCGCTTTAGTAAAAGACGGGAATTTATGAATTGATTTTGCAATAAAATTATCAAGATCGCGCCCATTAATAATGATATTTTCAGTAGAAGCCTGAGCGAATAAAAATACTGAAGTAAAGAGTAAAAATGAGAACAAAATAAAAAATTTCATAAACAGATTTTTATTACTCAAAATTAAATGTTTATTACCAGAGTTATAGTAAAGAATTAAGGCTGTCATTTTTTTTACCTTGCTTTAAAATCGGCATTATTATACATTGCTTTATTAAAAAGATAATATTTACCATCTTTATAATTCTTCCAGTAGCGGTGACCCATTACATCATAATATAAACGGCCATCAGTACTTTTTTTCGCTGCAGCATCGTTGACTGTGATGACCTTAGGAAAATTTGCTTTTGGCTTTTTCCTGATAGGAGCCATTGGAGCCACTTTAACTGTATCAACAGAAATAACCTCATCAGGACTTTTAGCTGGCACATGTTTTTTACTACAGCTAACAATAATGATCAACAACAAAAAATAAATGGATCGTTTTAAAATTTTCATTTGTTAGATTTTGCATTGTTATGCACAAATAATGCCGTACATCTTTTCATTACTGGCAACATTTTTGGATTGAAAAAAGCAAATCTAAAAAAAACATATTATGAAATCTAAGACAAAAGCAATGTTGGTTATTGGAACTATAGTAGCAGCAGGTGTAGTGAGTGCACTCTTATGGGGTCCCAAAGAAAAAAAAGCGTTTAAAAAATTACAAAAAAAAGCTAAAAAATATAAAGGGGAATGGGCCGCCAAAACGCATAAGCTGAAAGAAAAAGCACAACATTTATCAGATGATTTAGCTTAAAAAAAGTATTATAGTTTATATAAATCCTTTTTCAATTGGTTCTTACTAATTGAAAGAGGATTTTTTTATGTTTTTGTTTTTGTCATTAAAACACTTACAAACTAAACCAGGGTTCAGCATTGAAACAACACGCCGTCATATGCTAATAAAATTATTTATTTAGATTCACTTAATTATAAGATATTCATATAATGTTATTCGATGCAAATAATGAAAGAAGTAGTAATCATTCATTTAAGATCATTTGAAATATTATTTCCCGGGGTCCCTAAGAAACGATTGTAAATCAAAACTAAAGAATGAGAAACAAGAGTACAATCTCCAGTACCATATTTTCAATTTATATAGCGATATCGTTTTATGTATTTGGCGGCGGCATAGTGAATTCAATGGTTGCCTATAGAACGTGGCGACAAGTGGGAGCCGCAGAGTTTCCGGCATTTCATCACATTGACAGTAAATTTATTTTACCTTTTTTCGTAGCATTTTTCTTTTTTTCTTTTATTCCACAAATACTGTTACTCTGGTTTCGGCCAATAGGTATTCCTAAATGGATGGTTATTTCAGCATTGTTATTTAACCTGATAGCTTTGATCTCTACAATCGCGATTCAAATACCAATTCAGATGAAACTAGAAGAAGCGTTTTCACTTCCCCTGATAAATAAACTTATCAATACTGATATGATTTTTAGAAGAATTCCTATGTTATTTATGGCGGTAATTAATTTTGCAATGTTATATAGGGTTGTAAAACGGGCTAATAAATAAATAGGATTTTAAAGAATATTATTAAGAATAATTCTCAGGTTTTCCTGGCATTTTGTATGATGCATATATTCTAAAGCCCGTTCCGGTATTATATTTCTAGCTTTTTCAGATACAGTCGCCATTCGGTTGGAATTGCAATCTATATTATTTCAATCTTTGCTTTATATCAAGATTAAATTTTCTCATATAATCTTTAGCTACATCATATCCGGCATCCGCATGACGAATTACACCTATCCCCGGATCATTGCGCAACACGCGCGAAAGCTTTGCATCAGCATCATCCGTGCCGTCAGCAACTATTACCATACCTGCATGAATACTATATCCCATGCCTACGCCACCACCGTGATGGAGACTTACCCATGATGCTCCACCTGCAATATTTACCATCGCATTTAAAATCGGCCAATCGGCGACCGCATCACTTCCATCTTTCATACTTTCAGTTTCGCGGTTAGGGCTTGCAACAGAACCCGTATCTAAATGATCACGCCCAATTACAATCGGAGCTTTTACTTTTCCTGTTCGCACCAATTCATTAAAAGCAAGACCGGCTTTTTCACGCTCCCCCTGTCCTATCCAGCAAATACGCGCGGGCAATCCCTGGAAAGCAATCTTTTCCTGTGCCATTTTTATCCAACGGATCATCTTTTTATTTTCAGGAAATAATTCCATCATAACGTTGTCGGTTACACGAATATCTTCCGGGTCACCGCTTAATGCAGCCCAGCGAAAAGGGCCTTTGCCCTCGCAGAAAAGTGGTCTTATGTAGGCAGGTACAAATCCCGGAAAATCAAATGCATTTTTTAAACCAGCTTCAAAAGCTCTCGCACGTAAATTATTTCCATAGTCAAAAGTTATCGCACCTTTCTTCTGAAGTTCAAGCATCATTTCTACATGACGCTTCATTGATTGATAACTTTGTTCTACATATTTTTCAGGATCTGTATTTCTTAATTCCGTAGCAGTAGCAGGACTTAATGTGTCTGGAATATACCCAATTAGCGGGTCGTGCGCGGACGTTTGATCAGTGAGGACATCCACTGTAATATTTCTTTCGAGGAGCCTGCTTAATAATTCTGTAGCATGGCAACAAACACCAATACTCCAGGCACGCCCTTCTTCTTTGGCCTTTACAGCTTTATCAATTGCCACATCAATATCCAATTCCATTTCATCAAGGTATTTTGTGGCAAGCCTTTTTTCAATACGCCATTGCTCCACCTCTGCTGCAAGGCAAACGCCGCCGTTCATCGTGATTGATAGAGGTTGTGCACCACCCATTCCACCAAGGCCTGCGGTAACACTCAATGTATTTTTAAGTGTTCCATTAAAATGTTTATCTGCCACAGCACCAAATGTTTCATAAGTACCCTGGACGATTCCCTGGCTACCGATATAGATCCAAGAACCGGCCGTCATTTGTCCATACATCATCAACCCTTTTTTTTCTAATTCATCAAAATGCTCCCATGTAGCCCATTTGGGCACCAACTGAGAATTGCTGATTAATACTCTTGGCGCGCAGTTGTTTGTTTGCAACATGGCGACAGGTTTGCCACTTTGAATGAGCAGGCTTTCATCATTCTCCAATTCTTTCAATGCTTTAATAATAAGGTCTAGACTTTCAAAATTTCGTGCTGCTTTGCCTCTGCCCCCATAAACGATTAATTCATCAGGCTTTTCCGCTACTTCAGGGTTTAGGTTGTTTAATAACATGCGTAAGGCTGCTTCCTGTTGCCATCCTTTGCAGGATATTTCATTTCCCGTTGGCGTTTTATATTTTTCGGGGTCGTATTTTGAATTTAAAATCTGAGGCATGTATTTTTTATAGTATAGGGTAGCTTGATTAAGTAATTTTCTGATAAGGTTTTAAAGTTTTAAAATAAGTTTTAAAATAAATATAAAAAAAAATTGTTTTAACAAAATTATAATTATGTTTGTGCTCCAATCCTAAAAACCTGACTTCTTTTTCTTCGATTTCCAATTCCTAAAAAGCACCTGGGCTATTATTTGTTACCCCCCTTTATTATTGGTTTTAATTTTATTTGTGTAGATAATCCATCCTATAAATAACCGGCAAAATATACATGTTGCTGGATTAATAGATCGTATACCCCCATTTATAATTTTTAAGTAAAATGCTAAAAGCATTATGTATAATATATAAAATTCAACTTTTGATCCACTTTTCTACATTATAAATTCACTTATTATGAAAGTTTCCTTACAAAATTCAACAAGTAAAACTTCTTTACTAACTAAAAAGCTTTCTTTTTTATTGAGAAGCCGGATTCGCCAGTTCATGGTAATGATTCCTTTTTTGGTTGCCAGTTTTTTTCTTCAAATAAATACTGCAAGTGCACAGTTTACAGGTTGTACAGGATGTGTTGCTAATGACGATCACGTTGATTCAGTTGTATTGGTTCAATTAAATCCTGACTGGACCTCAACGAACGGACAACCGAAGTATATAAACTTACCTGCCACTTGTACCGATGGAACAGTAACAGGATATTTAAAAATTAGCTTTACACAAAATGCAGGTACCCGATATGGTATTAGTTTAAAAGGAAATATATTGGTAAATGGAAACTATTCTTCAACATTTTCATATTGTGATCCAGCTGAGACTAATAGCGGATCTTTTGTTAAGTATGTTGAAACTTTCCCTATAAGCTTTACCTGTGGAACGCAACTTTCATTGCAAAACCTTTTTATTGGATGGGGTAATAGTAAAGGGCAGAATGTGTGTCCGATCATTAATGATAACTTTTGTAGTGCAACTCCACATTGTGAACAATTACCATTGACTGTCGGAGATCCTCCTATTGTTATTGTTACACCCTTAAGTACTAACTTCAGCGCAACAGGCGCATGTCCAACCGGTAAAACTGTTCAAACCTATACTTTCAATGCCCTCGATGCAACAACAGGAACAACCGGAGGTACTCCACCTTACACCTATAGTTGGAAAATCGTAAACTTATCCAATCCTACAGTTACAGTTGCGACTCTCACCGGATCAAATCCTTCTTTTGATTTTTCACAGGCGGGCGCAGGCACAGGAACCTACACAGTTACACTCACTGTAACTGATGCGGCTCTTCCAACTCATGTGGTCGGCTCAATTTCTCATAATATTACTGTGATAAGTTGTTGTATACAACCAAATGCAGGAACCAATGGAACCTTAAATGTATGTGCAGGAACAACACCTACAAATGGTCAGTTATTTGCTGCCTTAGGAGGTTCGCCTTCTTCAGGTGGAGTATGGAGTGGCCCTGTTAACGGTGTTTATACATATACCGTTACAGCAGCAGCGCCGTGTACGAACACGGCGACATCCACAGTAACAGTAACAGAGCAGGCCAAACCGAATGCAGGAACCAACG
>JBDTXP010000137.1:0-6369 GCA_040006135.1 Ginsengibacter sp.
CCTCGTTTTCCAAAAGCCTTTCCATGAAAAACGGTTCCATCCTGAAGAATTAAAATTGCGGAGTTCGGAGATTTTGTAGTTGTCATATCAGATGGAGCAAAGAAAAGAAATTCACATAAATGATTTACTTTTTTTTTATAATTTTTCCGAAAGGTGTCAGGCCACTAATTTATGACCATAATTTAATATTTCGACCCGAGTGGCCAGATACCTAACGCCTGACCATTATTCATTATGTTTCTAATATCCATATTCTTTCAGGTACAATTCACTATCACGCCACTTCGGCCTTACTTTCACGAAAAGCTCCAGGAAAACTTTTCTTCCTAGAAATTCTTCAATCTCTTTGCGTGCCAGCGTTCCCAATTTTTTGATCATCTGGCCGCCATGTCCTAAAACGATTCCTTTTTGTGTTTCCCGCTGTAAAATAATATCAGCCCGGATCTTAGTGAGCGTTGTTTTTTCTTTAAATTCCTGCACTAAAACAGTGGCATGGTAGGGAATCTCCTCCTGGTATAAAAGGAAGATTTTTTCCCGGATTATTTCTGCAACAAAAAATTTAGTAGGTAGATCGCTCAGGTCATCCCCTGTATAAAAAGGTTCACCTTCCGGAAGCAGCGCAACAATTGCAGTTAATAATTCCGGTATGCCAGCGCCTTTCAATGCAGATATTCCTAGAACTTGTTTACTATAAGGTTTATCAGAAAATAAAGAAGTCGCCTCATTTATTCTTTCAGCATTTACTGTATCCACTTTATTCAGTACTACAATCGCCGGCATCTTTAGTTTTAACGATGAAAATATTTCATCCGCCTCTTTTATATCATCATGTAAATCTACAATGAGCAATGCTACATCCGCATCTTCAAGGCTACTTTTTACAGCCTGCATCATCTTCTCGTGTAGTTTATATTTCGGTTCTATGATGCCGGGCGTATCAGAGAAAATAATTTGGTAATCCTTTTCAGTAAGAATTGCTTTTATCCTGTGCCGTGTTGTTTGAACTTTGGGTGAAACTATTGCCAGTTTTTCGCCCATTATCGCATTCAGCAAGGTGCTTTTACCGGCGTTTGGTTTGCCAAAAATATTTACAAATCCTGATTTCATTGGGGCGAAATTAGTTCATTGAGAATAAACCGCTGATAAGCTGGGTTATCAATCTTCAGGAGTTACAAAATGAAATGACCTCCTTTTATCAATTATGATATTTCTTTCTTGTTTGGTAGGCTTTTTATTTTTCCCCTGAAATCTTTTTGTAAATTGCTGATTCTTTCACCTCCTTTAAATAAGGATAGGCCTGCTCTGCAAATTGGATATATTTCTGTTTTTCTGCCGGATTTTTTACCAATTCTTTTGCTAGTTTTTTTTCTTGTTCCACTAACTGGGCGCCAGGGTTTTTAAATAACGCGGTGGCTTTCGCGTCATCATTTTGACGGATGGCTTCTACACATTTTACCAGGTGACTTGCATATGCATTATAAAAAGCTTTTACCTGTGGATCGGCGAAATCGGGAACCTTAATTGTAATCGTTTTTTGTGTAAATGCAGTTATAGCAAGAATAAACAATGTCAGTGTGAGGAAAGTTGATTTCATATTTATAATTTTTTATTGATTAACTGCATAACTGTCTCGCTTCCAAATTTACTCTATCTTTTTCCTATGATAAATAAACTTACATATATATTCCGTTTAGTAGCCCGGTAAATAACTGCTGAGTATTGGGATAATCATAATTTTTGATTGCCAACCTATTCTGTTATAAAAGATTCATATGTCTTTATAAAATTTTTCAGTCAAAACCTTGGAGTCAGGCTGCCGGCCATGCCCACTTTAAAAATTCAGGAAGCACGCGTGCCCAGGTAGCTACATCATGCCGTCCATCTGCAAGCTCTATATAACGGATATGAGTATTGATGTCATAACCTTTTTTAACCAGCTCATCAATAAGTGAGATAGTATCATCTATAGAATCTATAATACCATTTTTATTTCGATCAGCAATTTCGTCTTTCGTGCCAGTCTCGAAGAAGAATTTCAGCCAGGGATAGAATCCTCCATTCTTTATTTCATTATGCATTATGTGGTGGTCTGCCTCCGAAAAATCAATATTGTCTTGTGAAACAGACCTCCACCATAAAGACCCGCTAAAAACACCCACATTCAAAAATTCGTTCGGATGATTCCAGACAATATCAAGAGCTGACAATCCTCCTAAGGAAAATCCTGCAAAAGATTTATCCCGAAAAGTGTGCATATGAAATTCTTTCCTTATCAATGGAAGCAATTCTTCAAAAATAAATTGGGTATACAAACCAGCCTTAGCACCGCGCCCTTTATAATCTGGAATTCCGGCTGTACCATATTCATTTCTCCTATCAGGTCCACAATGAATACCAACACAAAATAGTGGCGATAATAAATTAAGATTATTAAGTGTGCTGAACATGGAATTGAAATCCATCGTTACGAGATCCTGGCCATCATTGATCAACAATAAACTTAATTGCTCACCCGGAACTATTTGTATAGGAAAATAAAAATCAACGATCACATCGCGTTTTAAAAATACCGAACTGATTATTTGCGATACCGGTTTTGCCTGTGGCGAATTATCCATAGTATGAGTGTGCCTAAGATTTTCAGGAATAAAAGCCTGTAACTGTGCGCTGCTACTGATGTTTAGGTTTATTACTCTGATAGAAAGGCGCAAAGTTAAGCGACAAGACTTATTTTATTAAATTTTTTAAATTAAAACACATCGGATATATTTATAGCTCATAATATAATATCAATTTTATAATAAAATAAGGGATATGAAAAAAATCGGAGTATTATTTGGCAGGGAAAGAAGTTTTCCCGAGGCGTTCATCGCACGAGTGAATGAAAAGAATGTTGAAGGCATTATGGCAGAAGCTGTGCATATTGATAAAGTAATGCAAGGTGAGGATAGTGGGTACACGGTAATCATAGATCGAATTTCCCAGGACATTCCTTTTTACCGGGCATTCCTTAAAAATGCTGCGCTTTGTGGTACAGCAGTAATTAATAATCCATTTTGGTGGAGTGCCGATGAAAAGTTTTTTAATAATTGCCTCGCTACTAAAATAGATGTGCCCGTTCCAAAAACTGTTATTATTCCAAGCAGCACAATGCCACCCGATACTACCGACCAATCATTTAGCAATCTATCCTATCCCCTGGATTGGGAAAAAATATTTGCATACATCGGCTGGCCTGCCTACATGAAGCCTCACGCCGGAGGTGGATGGAAGAGTGTTTATAAAGTAACAGGCGTGGATGATTTTTTTACCAAGCATGGTGAAACAGGAGAACTTATTATGATGTTGCAGGAAGAAATTGTTTTTGAAGAATATTATCGTTGCTATTGTATTGGTGGTAAATATGTACGCATCATGAATTATGAGCCGCGCAATCCTCATCATCTACGTTATGTTGCAGACTTTAAACCGGACAAAAAAAGATTAGATCTGATGACAGACATTGTATTAAGAATATGCAATTATCTTGGATATGATTTTAATACAGTTGAGTTGGCAGTGAGAGATGGGGTGCCCTACGCCATAGACTTCTGTAATCCTGCACCAGACGCAGAGATAACAAGCGTCGGACAAGAAAATTTTGACTGGGTTGTAGAAACTTCAGCGCTCTTCGCTATAGAAAAAGCACAGTCCCATAAAGAAGGAAGAGATAATCTGACATGGGGCAAATACCTAACACGCAGTGCAGAAGGAAAAAAATTATTTTAGCATCCCGAAAAAATAAATATGTCAGGCATTTCTTATAAACATTTTACGCTGGGTATAGAAGAAGAATACATGGTAATAGATCCCGAAACCAGGGAGCTAAAAAGTCATGAACAAAAAATTGTTCAGGAAGGCGAAAAAGTTATTAAGGATAAAGTAAAAGCTGAGATGCACCAGGCTGTAGTGGAAGTAGGAACAGATATTTGTGCAGATATTGACGAAGCTTTTATAGATGTTGCAACACTTCGTAATACGATCAGTAAAATCGCAGGAGACCTCGGCCTTTGGGTAGGTGCATCAGGCACGCATCCTTTCAGCCATTGGGAAAAACAACTCATCACAGACCATAGCAGGTATAGCGACATTGTAAGGGAATTACAAGAAGCGGCGAGAAGTAACCTTATATTCGGATTGCATGTACATGTAGGAATGGAGAGCCGGGAAATGGCCATACACATAGCTAATTCAGCACGCTATTTTTTGCCCCACGTTTATGCACTCAGTACCAATTCACCGTTTTGGGAAGGAAGGATGACAGGTTATAAATCTTTCCGGACTAAAGTATTTGATAAATTTCCACGCACAGGCATTCCGGATTATTTTGACAGCATCGAAACATACGATAATTATATCAAGATGCTTGTGAAAACCAATTGTATTGATAATGCAAAAAAGATCTGGTGGGACCTGCGCGTTCACCCGTTTTTCAATACCGTCGAATTCAGGATTTGTGATGTGCCCATGACTGTACAGGAAACGATTACCATTGCAGCATTATTCCAGGGAATTTGTGCTAAATTATATAAACTGCGGACACAGAATCTGAATTTTATTTCCTATCCGCGCATGTTGATCAACGAAAATAAATGGCGCGCAGGTCGTTATGGAATAGAAGGAAGCATGATAGATTTTGGAAAAGAAGCCGAAGTAAATACGCGTGTACTTATTTATGAATTACTCGATTTTATTGACGATGTAACGGGGCCATTGAGAATCAAAAATGCCGTAAGTAATGTACATAACATGCTTGATAAAGGAACAGGCGCCGACAGGCAAATGAAAGTTTTTGAGGAAACAAATAATTTGTCAAGTGTGGTTGATTATATACACACACAATTTCTTGAGGGGATTTAATTTTCTATTTTTTATTTTTTACCTCAATCTTTTGGACACAGTTACTCACCTTTTTCAAATCCTCAAAAAATCCGGGATAAGATTTCTGAACGGCTAAAGCATTTGTAATTTCTGTTCGTCCTTTAGCCGAGATTGCAGCTACTGCACATGCCATAGCGATACGATGATCATTATGAGAAACTACTTTCGCCCCATTTACAATACCGCCATGAACCTTCATAATATCGCCATTTAACTCTATTCCAATATTCATTTTTTTAAATTCTTCTTTTAGAGTTAATGACCGGTTACTTTCTTTATGCAATAGGCGGCTTACACCTTTGATCGTAGAAATCCCATTACAATATGCAGCGAGTGCTACTAAAGGTGGGAAGAGATCAGGCGTGTGCGTGGCATCAAATTCGAATGGTTTTAGTTGATCTTTTTGTACCCGGATTATTTTTCTGTCAATAAAAACATTAGCACCGCAATCGTACAATGCCTGCATAATTTTTTTATCTCCCTGCGTAGACGAAAGATCAAGATCTTCAATTTCTAAAGTGCCGCCAATTGCTGCAGCTACTAATAAAAATGCAGCATTACTCCAATCACCTTCCACTCTGTAACGTATACTGTGTGCAGGCAAAGGATGACGGGGCTTGATTGTGAATAATTCGTAATTAACCTGGCTCACCTGGAAACCAAAATGATTTAATACTGAAAGGGTAAGATCGATGTAAGGACGGCTTGTTAAGTATTCTACTTTTATTTGTACCGCTTGCTTGCAATCTTTAGCAAAAGCAAATAATAATCCAGTCAGGAATTGCGAACTTAACGCACCATTTACAGTAATGGGTTTTGTAACCAATGGTCCCCTTAAAGTCACCGGAATTTTTCCCTGGTTAGTGCTTACAGCAACATTGAGTTGAGGTAATGTTTCTTCTAAAAAATTAACGGGTCGCGTTAATAAGCTACCATGACCAATCAATGAAATATCATAATTAAATAATGCGGCGATGGGTGCAAACATTCGCAGCGACAAGCCGCTTTCACCACAATCAAGTATCACATTTTTATCGGGAAAAATAGAATGGTATATTATTTCATCTGATTTAATAGCCAGTTGATGATCCAAAAAATTGACCTCTGCACCTAATTTTTTAATGATGTTTAATGCGGCAATCTCATCCTTACTATCACCCACATTTTCAATGACAGATGTAGCAGGTGTAAGTAAAGCTGCTGCACAAGCGCGTTGCATGCTGCTTTTAGAAGCAGGCGCTTTCAACTTTCCTTTTATTAGACCTGGCTGAATTATAACGTTCATTTAAAATTTTTAATTGCTTTCTGGGGGAAATGAAAGGTCCTTTAATAAAGTTTGAAGCTGCTGCAAAGGTAATTTCTTAACTGAAGCATGGCCTATCTTATCGAGAACTATAAAATTCATATGGTCTCCACTTTTCTTTTTATCAGCAAGCATAGTTGACCAGG
>JBDTXP010000138.1:0-6267 GCA_040006135.1 Ginsengibacter sp.
CAGTCCATATGGCATGCTGTATTAAAAAATTTGCTACATAAGGATTTCTTTGATTGAGATCGGGCATTGTTTTTACAAACCAACCATCGCTCATAACTTTTTTTTCTTCAGCACTTGCATAAGGATCAAAGAGCACCTGGTCTTTATAATTACTTTTAGTAAAATGTGGCCATTGATTCAACCAGTCTTTCATCGGTGGATCAAGCACCGTAAAATGATAACTGCCAACATGATTATATACAGCGTCTTGTATCACTTTCATTTTTTTCGCATGTGCTGCGTCTATGAGTTGATGATAGGCAACTTCGCCACCAATGCGCGGATCTATTTTATAATGGTTGGTAAATGCATAGCCATGCTCGGTGCGGTTAGGCATATCATTTTCTATAACAGGATTTAACCAAAGCGTATTAACACCTAAAGAAGTAAAATAATCCAGGTGATTTTGAATACCTCTTAAATCTCCACCATGGCGATCATAGACTGTATCTCTGTTTAATGATTGGTCGCGCATACCAACTATGCGATCGTTAGAAGTATCGCCGTTGCTAAACCTGTCAGGCATTATGAGGTAAATAAGATCGCTTGAATAAATACCTTGCGCGTACTGTGTTCCATTGCCCTTACGACGTGGCTTTAGTGAATATTTTATCTCGTAACTTTTTTTGCCTGAGATTTTAATTATAAAATCGCCTGCCTTACAGGAAGGAGTAATCAGCAGATCAAGAAATACATAATTCGAATTCTCAACCTTATGTATTTTTTCAATTTTTACGCCGGGATAATTTATCGTGTAATGATTACCGTTAGCAAGATCTTTTCCATGTAACATGATCTGTAACTTGGGATTCTTCATGTGTACCCACCAGTTTACCGGGTAACAATCCACTTGCTGCGCATGTAGTGGATTAAGCCAAAATAAAAAACTTAAAAAAATAAACGCTTTAGTATACTTCATTTCTTAAGCAAGATTAGTATCAGGTATCACTATTACTTCTTCATCATTCTTACGCTCATTCACAATTGTGTAACAGAGTACTGCGGCGATAATCATAAGCACTCCACCAATCTGAACCGCCAGCATTCGATTGTTATTCAACAAGTGACTCATGATCCAACCAAAAAATAAAGATGCAATGATCTCCGGTAGCACAATGAAAAAATTAAATATACCCATATAGACACCTATCTTATCCTCCGGCAGGCTACCAGCAAGCATTGCATAAGGCATGGATAAAATACTTGACCATGCAATGCCCACACCTACCATGCATCCATAAAGCATGTACCTGTTAGTAACAAAACCTACTCCTATAAGGCCTATCGCGCCGCACAAAAGACAGAAGCTATGCGTGAGTTTACGACCAAGAGCTCTTGCAATCACAGGGATTAGCAAGGCAAAAATAAAAGCAACAACATTATAAAAAGCCAACGTAAGACCTGCAAATTCTACCCCTTGAGTATAAACCGAAGAAGTTTCGGAAGTGGCACCAAATATATCTCTTGCCACTGCTGTGCTATAATAAAACCACATCAGGAAAAGTCCGGGCCAGGTAAAAAATTGTACCCATGCTAATTGCTTCATTTTTGGCGGCATATTTTTGATCGAACTCATGATCTCACGGAAGCCGCCACCAAAGCCTTTGTTACTCTCCTTTACTTTTTCTTTAAATCCAACATCCGCAGGCGGATATTCTTTGGATGTAAAAATTGTATACAATACTGAAATCAGAAAAATGCTACCGCCAATATAAAAAGCATATTTAACTGAGTCTGGTATTCCACCATTCTCACTGTGCCTGGAAACATTGAACCAATTAGAAAGTAACCATGGCAATGCTGATGCGATACTTCCTCCCAACCCGATCATGAGACTTTGCATAGCAAAACCCATTGTGCGTTGTCTTTCATTTAATTTATCTGCAACGAAAGCGCGAAAAGGCTCCATCGCTATATTGCCTGATGTATCTAAAATCCAGAGCAACCCCGCTGCCATCCAAAGTACACCACTATTAGGCATAGCAAATAAACATATTGTACTCAATACTGCACCTACAAAAAAGTAAGGCCGCCTTCTACCCCACCAGGGATGCCACGTGCGGTCACTCATGTATCCTATGATCGGTTGTACAATTAAACCGGTGAGTGGCGCTGCTAAAAATAATAACGGAATCTGGTCTGGTGAAGCGTGTAAATATTCATAGATGGGTCCCATATTGGCGCGCTGAAGATCCCAGCCAAACTGAATCCCAAAAAAGCCAAAGCTCATATTGAATATCTTCCAGAAATTAAGATATGGCTTTGCCACGCGAGGCGGATGAGAAGTTGGCGACGCGATTTTTACTTTACTCATATACAGTCTTTAGAAAAAAAAACCAATATACTTAATACACCAAAAAGTAAATAATATAATTTATTCAATTATGAAATTATCCGGTAACACTGCGTCTTTTTTCACTACAACTATTCCATCCTTTACTGTGTATAATGCATGATCAAGGTTTTCAAGATGGGACCCTCCCCTGATGATCACGTTGCCACCAATCCGGCAGTTTTTATCAATGATCGCATTTGTAATCTGGCAGTTATCTCCAATTCCCAAAATAGGCAAACCCTGTGATGCAGCGAAAGCCATTTCTTCTATAGTTTCATAATAATCAGTACCCATCATATAGCAACGGCTAATTACTGTGCCATAACCAATTCGCATTCTTATGCCTACTACACAGTTTTCTAAATGTTCTGCATGAATTATGGAACCATCTCCTACAATCGTATTGATAAGTTTAGTGCCGCTAATTTTTGCTGGTGGCAACATGCGTGGCCTGCTGTAAACTTTATTTTCATTATCAAATAAATTAAATGCGGGTAATTCCTGAGTCAACCCGAGATTGGCTTCAAAAAAGGACGCTATATTTCCAATGTCAGTCCAGTATCCTCCATACTGATAACTAAATACATTAAAATCTTTTATAGCAAATGGTATGATTTCTTTACCAAAATCAGTTGCATCGATTTTATGAGTTTCTAACAGGTCAAATAAAATATTTTTTTTGAATAAATAAATCCCCATCGAAGCAAGGTAATTTCTTCCTAAGTTCATCATTGAATCACTGGTTTCGCTTACCCACTCCGGCAATTTGTCCAGCCCTGGCTTCTCGACAAAAGAAGTTATGCGATTTTCATTGTCGGATTTAAGAATACCAAATTCGGTTGCTTCTCTTTCCGTAACAGGGATGGTTGCGATAGTGATGTCAGCGTTTTCTTTTTCATGAATGCGAAACATGGTCCCAAAATCCATCTGGTATAACTGATCGCCGGATAAAATAAGTACGTGTTCAAAATCCATCTTCTCCAGGTGTCTCAGACTCTGGCGTACCGCATCGGCAGTACCCTGAAACCATTGAGGGTTATCCGGAGTTTGCTCTGCTGCAAGAATATCTGCAAAGCCGCTACTGAAAATACTAAATTGGTAAGTGTTTTTGATATGTTTGTTTAAAGACGCAGAATTGTATTGAGTAAGCACGAAAATTCTGTTGATATTACTGTTGATACAATTAGAAATAGGGATATCAACCAGGCGGTACTTACCTCCTATCGGAACGGCGGGTTTACTCCTATTGGCTGTTAAAGGAAAAAGCCTGGAACCTGCGCCACCACCTAATATTACTGCAATTACTGATTTACTGATCCACATATTTTTATCCATAACAACTTTTTTTATTTACTTACAAAAAATTATTTTGTGCACTAATTTGTATCCTCATAAATCAATTGCACTGACTAATAAAAATACAAATTTGAATTTCACTTATTTAAGATTTATATAAATTCAAATATATTTCTGCACTCTTTTCCCAACTGTGATCAATCGCCATCATCTTTTCCCTCAACGAAGAAAACATTTTTTTATCATCATAAATATGAATGGCCCGGTAAACTGAATGGCATATTTCACCTACAGTAGCATCATTAAAGCAAATACCAAACCCGCCATCTTCACCAAAGTCTTTCACAGTATCCTTCAATCCACCGGTGCGCCTCACCATGGGCATAGTACCATAGGCAAGGGCATATAGCTGATTCAGACCGCACGGCTCTACCCTGCTTGGCATCAATAAAAAATCCGCACCTGCATACATTTGATGCGCTAATTTTTCATTGTAGCCAATTCTTGAATTGTAATATCCGAAAAAATGATGTGACATTGAATCCAAACTGTATTCAATATTTTTATCTCCACTTCCCAGCACAAGGAAATTCATTTTTCCCTGCATATAAATAATAGAGTCCGAAATACCGGCCGGTAAAAGATCAGCACCTTTATCATCTACCAGCCTTCCAATAAATACAATGAGGGGTTTAGCAACGTCAAGATTAAACTGGCTGCACAAAACTTTTTTATTTTCCCGCTTTTTTACATCAATAGATTTTTCATCAAAATTGGTTTCGATATATGTATCTTTTGCCGGGTTCCATACATCCGTATCTATCCCATTTAAAATTCCATAACATTTATGTCGCTCCATATTGAATAATATCTCCAGCCCATTTGCGCTGGTCATTAATTCTTCAAGATAGCCGTTACTAACAGTATTTACTTTAGCAGCGCACTTGATGCCGCATGCAAGTGAATTAATGTTTTTATCCCAATCCAATAAGCCCCACTTCCATTGATCCCAGCTAGGAATATTGTTCGCCATATCCCAACCCATCCAGCCCTGGTATTGAGCGTTGTGAATAGTAAGTATAGTTTTTATTCCTGCAAGATGACGGTATGCAAAACAGTTTTGCATCATGAATGGAATCAGTGCTGTGTGATGGTCATGTACATGAACAATATCCGGGCGGTGCTCCCATTTACTTATCCAGTCTGTCACGGCAATCTGAAATGAGAGAAAGCGATATATGTCATCTTCATAACTATAAACTCTTTCCCGATCAAGCAGACCAAAAATATCAACGAGGTAAAGGTCGAAGCCATTTTGGTTAGTCACTTCTTTTATAACAGTATAGTTTAGAAAATAGAGACCCATTCCAAAGGATCCTTTGTGCACTACTTCAAACTCATGCTCATACAGATATTTGGTGCGGTACATGGGCATCACTACTTTAGCAATCTGCCCAAGTTTATTTTGATATTTAGGGAGTGCACCTACTACATCAGCAAGGCCGCCTACTTTCGCAACGGGATAACATTCAGCGCTAACGTGAATAATTTCCATACATGAAAATTAAGGAGATTTAAATAAAATAAGATTTTTTAGTTTCCCAAAAAATTCTAAACAGGTAAATAAATAAAAGGCCAACAATTGCCTGGGGGCTATAATCGGTATGGGTAAAGTAACACAGCATTCCAAAATTGGAGAAAATCGTAGGATTTAATTTGTTTATATGGAATCAATTACTAAGATAAAAATAGATACCTTACATTTTTTCAAATAAAATTTCCAGAACAACGCTTAAATCTATTTCAGTCTTATCCTACTAAACCCTTATTTTTATTTTCTAAATTAAATAATATGGCCACGCCTTCGATGATCTTATCAACGCCAAAGTTTACTACCGGAAAACTGCAACCAACTAATTACGGAGCGCTTACCACGCTTATTACTGTCTTTTTCTTTTGGGGTTTTATTGCAGCGGGTAATAGCGTTTTCATTCCTTTTTGCAAACATTATTTTCATCTCGATCAGTTTCAGAGCCAGTTGATTGATTTTGCATTTTACCTGGCTTATTACCTCGGTGCTCTTGCACTCTTTGCATATGGGGCATTTGGTGGCAAAGACCTTGTGGCGAAATGGGGATATAAAAAAAGTATAGTTTATGGATTATTGTTTTCTGCATTAGGTGCCGTGGCAATGATAGTAGCAGTAAATGCCAATGCATTCTTAGGGATGTTAATGGGATTGTTTATTGTAGCTCTTGGATTTTCTCTGCAACAAACAGCAGCACAACCATTCGCCATCATGCTGGGTGATCCTTCTACAGGGGCGAGCCGGGTAAACCTGGGAGGGGGAGTCAATTCATTTGGTACAATGATAGGTCCGCTGGTCGTAGCTTTTGCATTGTTCGGCACTACAGCCGCCATTACGGATGATCAAATTGCCGGTTTGAGTCTTAGTAAAGTGATCATTTTATATACCGGTGTTGGTATACTTTTTGTCGCGGCGGCGGCGCTGTTTTATTTTTCCAAAAAAGTACCGCATGGTGTATCAATGGAGAAAACTGAGAAGGCAAACAAAGCTTTGTATTCATTATTGATCA
>JBDTXP010000139.1:0-6190 GCA_040006135.1 Ginsengibacter sp.
TGCTTCATTGCGAACTCTGTAAATTTTCCGGTACGACACGAGGCAGAAATTAAAGTAGAAAATTGATCAAACGGAACGGGTTTCCTGGCCTGTGATTCTACGTTACTAAATAATAAAAAATAATCTTTTTCACACGCTTATAATTTACGTCCCGATGTGAAAACTTATTTCTTTATTACAATTCCAAGAGGAAGAATTGTTTTGCCGTACATCTCATTTAATAATGCTCCGATACCTGTATAAATTGCCGAGGCGCCACAAATAATTCCTTCATAACCGGTAAAGATTTTTATAGATGCGTTTCCCGTAGCGTCGCCAATGGCCAACAGGAAAAATAAAATAGTTAAGGTCGCAAAGACAACCTGAAGCGCTTTGCTAATGCGTAAAGTTCCAATGAAAAGTAAACCCGTAAATATTCCCCACATGATAAGATACGCTACCATAGCGCTTTCAGATGCGGCGGGGATCCATCCTAACTTAGGCATTATGATTAGCGCAACTAATGTCAGCCAAAAAGATCCGTAGGAAACGAAAGCCACCAATCCAAAGGTGTTATTTTTTTTAGCTTCCATAATCCCCGCTATGATTTGAGCAATGCCGCCGTAAAATATGCCCATCGCGAGAATCATAGAGTTCATTTCAAAAATACCTGCATTATGCAGATTTAATAAAACGGTCGTAAGCCCAAATGCAAGCAGGCCCAGAGGTGCGGGATTTGCAGTAGTATCTTTTATTATGATTGTGGATTGATCCATAAGAATTAGTTATTTAAATGATAATTGAGTTAACAGTTATTTGATTAGCTTCATTCCTGAAATTAATAATAAATAAAATAAAAGCCATGAACTTTATTCTTCGCCTTTTAGTTACTGCTGCCATAGCATATGGGTTATCATTGATTTTAAGTCCTCATATCAGAATAGATGGCTATGGTACTGCGATATTATTTGTACTGCTGCTGGGTGTATTAAATGCAATTGTGAAACCCATACTGGTAATTCTCACATTGCCCATCACCATCCTTACCCTGGGCTTATTTTTATTGGTATTGAACGTGCTCATGATTCTTCTCGCGGATTATTTTATGAAGGGTCTACATATAGAAGGTTTTCTTTGGGCATTTATTTTTGGCCTTCTTTTATCTGTGTTGTCTTCTGCTCTTTCAGGGGCTCTAAAACGCTAGATTCAAATATCAATAAAGAATCTTTTCTACTGTTTGGAAAATTACATCCATTTCGCAGGTACTATGATGCTCAGACATATGCTGCATGAATGAGCTAGTGTGAGAGGTAATTTTTCCTTACCTGCAAGGGCAAATTAAATTTGCAACTCTCACTTTTATACGTACCTTTATTAAAAATAAAATACGTGTTATGACTACAAAATTAACATTGACAATTGAAGATAAAGTAATCAGCTCAGCAAAAAAATATGCTCAAAAGAAAGGGAAAAGCCTTTCACATTTAGTCGAAAATTACCTGAAATCAATTAGCGTTAATGATGGCAGCAATCTTACCATTTCGCCAAGAGTTTCAAAATTAAGAGGGATAATAAGATTGCCAAATGATTTTGATTATAAAAGTGAATTGTCAAATGCATTATCTAAGAAATATAAAAAATGAAACAAGTCTTCTTAGATACCAATGTAATCATAGATTTTCTTGCAGATCGAAAACCATTTTCTAATGCAGCTGCTGGAATTTTCAACTACGCAGATCTTGGCAAAATTAAACTTTATATATCCGCGGTTTCTTATAATAACATCTATTATATTTTAAGACAGTCGTTGTCCAATATCGAAACTATTAAGCTTCTGGATGAATTATCCCAAATGACGGAAATTGCAGATGTTACAAAAGTTATTATAAAAAATTCATTAAAGTCAGATATCAAGGACTTTGAAGATGCCATTCAATATAATTGTGCACTCAGTTTAAAGAAAATAGACTTTATCGTAACTCGTGACACAAAAGATTTTAAGAAAAGTACATTGCCAATTATGAATCCTGAAGAAGCTTTAATTCTGATTGAAAACGATAGCAAGTGATAAAAGGCAATTGTTCCTATTCCACTCTGGTAAGAAATAATTGCGCTAACAATGGAAAGAAATTTAACCCGACAGGCAATGAATATAAGAGAAGCTAAAATTGATGATATAAAGCAGATACAGGTTGTTAGAAATTCTGTAACAGAAAATACTTTATCTGATCCTAATCTTGTGACAGACGAAGATTGTAAAGAATTTATTACTGTAAGAGGTAAGGGTTGGGTATGCGAAATAGAAAATCAAATTGTAGGTTTTGCAATTGCAGACTTGAAAGAAAATAATATTTGGGCTTTATTTTTAAATCCAAAATTTGAGAAAAGGGGCATTGGCCAACAACTACATAAAGCAATGTTAGATTGGTATTTTACGCAGACAAAAACTAAAGTTTGGTTGGGAACAGCTTTCAATACAAGAGCAGAACATTTTTACAGAAAAGCGGGTTGGAAAGCAGCTGGCACACATGGATCGAAGGAAATTAAATTTGAAATGACTTACGAAGAATGGGCAAATAATAGTAGAGTTTGAATGTTAGATCAATAAAATTTAAGGCATTACCTATCGCAGGGATAGATTAGTCAGTATGCTATACAAACTTTTTTATGTTGGTCATATATCCCAGGTGTAACCCTTCGTGATAATTATTAAACTCAAGTGCATCTTCCAATGATGATAAATAAAATCCTGTACCAACAGTTTTCTCATTGAACTTTCCAAATTTTTTATCCAGGTAATCTGTTTGTGTTTTCTCTATTAGTGATAATAAAAGCTCTTTCAGATTATCAACTTCTTGCTGGGATGTATTTTCTGTGGGCTTTGTTCCCGGCTTGTAAAGACTATACAACTCGCCTGGAATATAACCTTCTAACCCGGTGTTCTTATAAATGAGTGCTTGTTGAACAATAATTATATGCCCAATATTCCAGATCAAATTATTGCTAAATCCTTCAGGAATTTTGTTCAATTGATCGAAAGTATATTTATCGAAAAAATACAGGAATGATTGCCTGCTTGTTTTCCAAAATCTAAATACTGTATCCATTTTTCTGTATTTTAAAATGTGAATTATTGTCTTGTATATTAAATGAGGCGTGTTCTCTCATGAAGCAAGCCAACTGCAAATTTACGTTGAAAAATACTGTTTGATTTTTCACTGGTTAATGTTTTAGTTACCATTTGTCACTAATTAAAATGGAAGATATTTCCTGTAGTTAGAAAGTTATTAATCATCACTGAAAGAATGGCACTCAATCCTATGCTGCATTCCTGAGCTAATTGAAAAATCATTATTTATTTCATTCTTTTTCTATAAACCCTGTTCTGACTTACCTAGAATATCTTCCTGAATATGGATGACCTCATTTAAAATAGTCATTTCTTTTTTAACGGCTTTCCTGATAGACCAAATAAAGATCACAGCAGCAAGAATATAAGAGAGATCAATCAATACCATCATTGCAGTACTGAAATACAAACTAAATTCAGGAGTTAGCAAATAAAAACCAATAGAATAAAGGATGACGATAGAAACAGTAACCGGGCCATTCATGATCTTACGAAATCTTAAATAAGACATTTTAGAATGATTCGATTTCAAAGCAGTTTCAGTTAAATTAATTTTGCCTGAAAGAAAAATGCTGATCAATTCAAGAAAGATTCTAATTACGAGGCCGCCCAACATCAACGCAATTCCTACCCTGCTGATAGTATGTTTGAAGTGAACCTCGTATTTAAAAAAAGCACCTATCACTAAGAAGGTGATAGTTAATACGAGGATGGTAATCCATTGTGACCGTACAGTGCCTCTCATTTTTTTTTGTGCTAACTGAATGAGATCCTCTATATCTGGCGTCGGAGAAACCTGGTTCTTTTTTGATTCATCCCAAAGGTCTTTTAGTTGATTGAAATCAGTATTCATTATTAAGTATCTTTTTAATTTCTTTTTTAATTCTGTGTATTCTTACCCTCAGGTTTCCTTCATTGATGCCGATGATCTTTGAAATTTCTCCATATTCTAATTCGTCTAAAACCAGCATGATGATGAGGCGCTCAACCTCTTTTAATTGCCCGATAGCCTTGTATAACAACTGTTGGCGGTCCTGTGAATGATCTGTTTCATCAGCAACTAAAACGGAATTTTCATCTATAGAATCCTGGTAAGAATCTTTTTTATCACGAATGTATTTCAGACAAGTGTTGACGGTTATCCTGTAAATCCAGGTTTTATAACTTGAAGCCTGCCTAAAGGAATTTAATGCCGACCAAATATTGATGAAAACTTCCTGCGAAAGGTCTTCCGCTAAATCGTGATCACCTTTCATATAACCCAAACACATTTGAAAAACCATTCCGCTATAATCGGTGTGCAGGGTTTTAAAAAGCTTTTTGTCCTTTGACATTCTTCTCCAGGTATTTATTTAATTGTGAATACAATTGTTCCGGCTGATCAAACATGATAAAATGCTTGCTATCATCAAAGATGATAAGTACTTTATTTTTCAAGTTAGCATACTGTTTTATATAATTTGTTTTAATCATTTCTTTATCCGGAAAAGAAGCACCTAAAATTAAGGTTGGGATATCAATTTTTGTAAGCGTTTCCCTCAGATCAAGTTTGAGCAAATCTGTGTAACCGTAAACGTAGGTTTGCCTGTCGGCAATAACTGACCAATTAGTAATCTCCTCCGCTTTTGCCGGCACATTGGTCATCATTTTTGCCATTCCCGCAGCCATAGTTTTAAAATTTTCCTCAGGCATTTTCAAAAGACTGTTGTTATAAGGACTATTATATTGAAGTGAGCTGGCAGGCACTCCCGGCATCATTAATTCTCTCATGCATGGTATAGATTCTACAAGAACTAATCCTGTAACGCGGCCGGGAAATTCCGCAGCGATATCAATAGCCAGGTTACCGCCCATGCTGTGTCCCACCAAAGTAATGTTACTAAGATTTTCATCAATTATGTATTTAGAAAGATCTCTTTTTAATGCCGCATACCAGGGAGTATCTACTGGTTGTATTCCATTGAACCCGGCGTATGTCACCTTATAACTTTCAAACTTTCCATTAAGATGTTTTACTGTTTCATTCCAAACAGATCCGGGAGTCGTAAAACCGGGCAGAAATATTATAGGTTTGCCGTTGCCTGTTTTTTCTACTGATATAGCCGATTGAGCAAATGCAATTTGTGCAAAAAATAATAGGGTAATAATAAATAATGCTTTTTTCATTTTCATTTTGTTTCGTTTATTGCTTAGTACCCGATTAAGGAGGATTGTTACAAATGATTAAGAAAACTTTGAAAAAAAATAGAGGAGACTTTTACGTCCATGTCATAGGTACGCTATAGCTCAATCCCGTGCTGCATGCCTGCGCCAGTGCGATGCTTTAGCGCCAACTTTCTGTTCAATAATCACTTTAGTAATTAAATTCCAGTGTTCTGAGAAAACAGGTGTCTTAATTATGCTTCATATTACATTAGTCAGGTTTATCCTGACATAAATCCTATGAAAGCAAATTTTTTTGCAGAAATGGAAAAAAATGAGCAGTAAAAGGACATTTAAAGAAATTGAAATTACAATAACGAGCAATGAAATATAAACTTAACTGGTGCAGGTCTTCAGACCTGTGAACTTCCGTTATTTAATATCAACAAAAATCTTTTTTATAGTTTGTAATTTATGTCCATGTCACAGGTACGCTATCGCTCAGTCCTATGCTGCATACGTGCGCCAGTTTGAGATGATAAACTCTATTTTATGTCCTATGTCTTATTAGTCAATAGCACAAGTATAGCGAACGCACAAAAACATTAGGACCAAACTCGCCAACAATGGGTAAACCCATGAAGGTTTTTATAACCTTCATGGGTTGAATAAAACATTGTTAACTGCACTTTGGTAATGGTGCAGGATACAAAGGGAAGAAATAAGTGGAGTAGGTATTATCTTTCCAACAATTATTTTTACCGCTTCCATCCCATAAAAGATCAACACCTGGTAATGGCAATCCTATGGGGGGATTGGTGCCATTATTTGTAAGTATGTTTTCAGAGATCTTTGAGTTATCAGGATTCGGCTCTATATCAGCAAATGCTTCCGGGGGAAGGCCTGCCAATGCGCCTAATACCAGGTCGCTTACAGTTG
>JBDTXP010000140.1:0-6101 GCA_040006135.1 Ginsengibacter sp.
CATAAAAGCAAAGATCAGCACACGCACTATCTGGTACGTAGGATCTGCCCAGTCGGAAAAAAATCCCGGGATAGTAAGGACGCCGCTTTTTATCTCATTCTTTAAATATTTAAGCAACTTGAATACATACCTGAAAACAAATAAAATAACTATTATTGTTATAAGATTAGGTAAGAAATTCCAAAAAGCAGACGCGATTTTTCTTAAGGGTGAAAGGATATAACCGAATAATACATCAGCAAAATTTTTAGTCCACGGGAAAATGCCAAATAGTATAGGTAGTGCGAGGTAGATCGTTAAAATAATGAATAACCATTTGATCAGTCGGTTTAAATTGAGAAACACGCTCACCTCATTTTCTGCATCAACCAAAGTGTAATTCCGGATTTTGAAACCTTTGATCGATACGCCTTTCTGATCTACAATTTTATTAGCAGTCCATCGAAAAAATTTCCCCAAATATTTAAGGATAAAAATAAATACAACAATCACGAGCAACGCAAGCGCAATCTCTTTACTAAGTGTGGAAAAACTTGTTTCCTTTTTATATTTAACCACCTCCACTCCTATTCTCTTCCTATAATTTTCTGCGAGCTGTTCACGGGTGGTATTTTCCCAAAGCGCATCATTGTCGCTAATGCTGATGATGATCACATCCTTGTAGATGAGGTCTGTGCTTACATCAGACGAGACTAATTGTATTGAATCCGTTTTAAACCGCCATATATTTTTTAAATTGTTGATTCGCGATATGATCGCGGCGGCCCTGTCACTGGCAGAAAAGCTACCTGATTTGCTGAAAATATTAAAAAGCGTATCATTAAAAAATCCTAAAACCGGGTATGCGATTGCAGTGCTGCGTAATGAATCAATTTGCTTTTTCTTGTCTGCAAAGCGAAGTGCCTCCTTATTTCTCAGTTCCAACAATTGTTGCTGCAACTCTGCTTTCTTAAGGTTATCGGTGGTCTGGAGCGAATTGATCTCTGTTACCAATTTATCTTTAGCAATAGAATCTGCAATGCGTAATTGATCTATTTCATTGAGTTTTTTATTAAAATTCTGAAGAATTGCGGTGTTCACAGAATCGCTCTTTTTAGCGAGGCTGTCTTTTTGAGTTGGATTAAGGGTTGTATCCCTGGTTTGCGATAATGAAACCTTACCCATTAGTAAACAAAACAACGCAGCAAATAAATGTCGGAAAACCCGCACCTTGACCATAATGTTCGAGTTAGTTATTGGGATTGGTATTATCAAATTGAAAGATACTTTTTATAATCTTACCCCCGCGTATAAGTGATATTATTTTTTGGGAGAAATTAATGTAAGCATACAACTTTCTCCATTATAATTCGTTATAAAAATATATTGTCACAGGATTGTTTATTCATTCTGTAATATTTATTTTTAACAAGAAAAGAAAACTTATGAAAAAAATACTTGTTTTTACATTTATTCTTGGGTTCACAATTATGTCTTGCAAAAAAGATAAGGACAAATCTTGTTCCTTAACAGAGCAAAATCTTCTGGGAAGCTATAAACTTACTTCCTTGAAATATAAAGCTACAGCATCAGGACCGGAAATAGAAGCGATAGATAGCTTCCTTGATCCATGTGAAAAGGACGATATTATAACTCTTTTGTCTAACCATACCTATCAATATAAGGATGCCGGAACTCAATGCCAACCTAATGGAGATTATAATGGAGACTGGAGTTTAAATGGAAATTCTTTTTCTGTAGATGGCGATGTAGCAAACATGGATAATTTTACCTGCAGCGGTTTCACCATCAGCGCAGAAGGATATTACCAGGATGGTGATAAAGTAACTATGACCTACCAAAAACAATAAATAAATTCTAAATCATAAATTTCCCGACTTTAGTTCGGGATTTTTTTTTAGAAGAAGTCTCATTTGGGGCGCTCATCTTTTGTCCTTACCTGAGCATGGGTTCGAGCTATCGCTACTATCTTTTTTGGCAGCACACAAGGCTAAAGAAAAAAGGATAACCGCTCTATCCCGCCGCCCTTCAGCTTTACAGGTTTAGAATTTATTATTAATTATTATAAATATTTTATTTAAAGAAAAAAATATCTTAAAATTATAATTTATCAAAGCTTACCGCATTCAACAAGTTTCCTGAATACAGGGTCAGTCTAACTTTATGGAATTCTTCGATTCATAATTCAATAACTCATAATTCATAACTCCTATCGTATTTTCGCGCCATGTCATTTCAATTTATGATCGAGTCCGCAGTTATCAAAAGCCTGGCGGAATTATTTGGCTTAAAAGCTTCGGCTGCTGATTTCCAGATAAATGAGACCAAGCAGGAATTCACAGGTGATTATACCATCGTGCTTTTTTCGTTGGTAAAGAAATTGAAAAAGTCACCGGAAGCGATTGGCCAGGAATTGGGCGAGCATTTATTGCATACGAATGAACACGTTTTCTCATCCTTTAATGTGATCAAAGGATTTTTAAATCTTTCCCTTGCCGACGCACCACTGCTGCATATTTTAGAAAATAATTACCAGGATATTTGCTTTGGCAAGAAATCATTGACACACAAAAAAGTGATGGTGGAATATTCTTCGCCCAACACCAATAAGCCATTGCACCTTGGGCACCTGAGAAATAATTTTCTTGGCTGGAGCGTAGCAGAAATATTGAAAGCCAATGGACATGATGTGATCAAAACTGCGGTGGTAAATGATCGTGGCGTTCATATTTGTAAGAGTATGCTGGCATGGCAACTATTTGCTAACGGTGATACGCCGGAAAAGTCGCACATGAAGGGGGATCATTTTGTTGGTGACTATTATGTAAAATTTAATGATGCATTTCAAAAAGAAGTGACAGAGATGGTGGCCGATGGTACTAACATCGAAGTTGCAAAGAAAGAAGCACCCATAATGAAAAAGACACAGCAAATGTTGCTGGGTTGGGAGGAAGGTGATAAGGAAGTAAGAGAACTTTGGCAAAAAATGAATGGCTGGGTATATGATGGGTTTGAAAAAACATATAAGAAGATTGGAAGTGATTTTGATCACACGTTTTATGAGAGCGAAACCTATTTATTAGGAAAGGATTTTGTGAATGAAGGTTTAGAAAAAAAGGTTTTATTTAAAAAGGCTGATGGCAGTGTATGGATTGATCTTACAGCAGAAGGCCTTGATGAAAAATTAGTACTTCGTTCAGACGGTACTTCTGTTTACATAACGCAGGATATTGGCCTGGCAAAGGAAAAATTTGAAAACTACCACCTCGATAAAAGTATTTATGTGATCGGCGATGAGCAGGTATATCACATGAAGGTGCTGAAAGGAATTTTGCGCAAACTAGGATTTTCTTTTGCAGATGAAGTACATCATTTAAGTTATGGTATGGTAGAACTTACCTCTGGTAAAATGAAAAGCCGTGAAGGCACTGTGGTTGACGCCGATGACCTGATAGAAGAAATGGAAGCCACCGCAGAGCAACATACAAAAGAGTTGGGCAAGGTGAATGATTTTACAGATACAGAATTAAAAAGCCTTTATGAAACTTTGGCTTTGGGTGCCATGAAGTTTTATTTGCTGAGGGTAGATCCCAAAAAGCGTATGGTATTTAACCCGGAGGAGAGCATAGATTTCCATGGCTACACGGGTCCTTTTGTCCAATATACCTATGCAAGAGTGCAATCAATTATGCGTAAGCTACAGGCAAAATCTCAGGATGAATTTGAAAAGGCAAAAGGACCTTTCGATCATCATGAAGCTTTGCTGCCATTAGAACGCGGGCTCATTATTAATTTAGAAAAGTATGGTAATATCATTGCTGAAGCTGGCGCAGAAATGAATCCTTCAGTAATTGCTAATTATGTTTTTCACCTGGCAAAATTGTTCAATTCATTTTACGCAGAGCATTCCGTTTCCAATGCAGAAACTCCGGAAAAACTAAACCTTCGCATAAAGCTTTCTTTGATGACATCACTCGTCATTAAAAGTGGATTGCAATTATTGGGGATTGGCGTTCCTGAGAGAATGTGATAGGCCCCATCCTTACCCCTTCCCAGCATTGATGTGGACAGGTCACGACCTGTCCCTACGAATGCTTTTTGAAACTTTGGAACAATCCCATCCCTAACCCTTCCCCGAAGGAGAAGGGAACGATAATCTTCAATGAAGTATAGTCTCTAAGGATATTCATCAAATTAAACCTTTTGAACCTTTTCAACCTCTTGAACCTCTTGAACTTCTTGAACTTCTTAAACCCTCCCAAAACATTTGTTTAAATTCGCCCCATGGATAAGATCAAAAAAATAATACAATCCTCAATTGAAGTAAAAGTGAAGATAACAGAGGATGAAAATTTGCTCAAAACTATTCATCAATGCGTGCAGGTAATGGTAAAGGCATTTGAAAGAGGAAACAAAGTTCTTTTCTGCGGCAATGGCGGCAGCGCATCAGATGCACAACATATGGCTGCAGAATTAACCGGCCGCTTTTATACCGATCGCGATGCCCTTCCGGCAGAAGCCCTTCATTGTAACAGTAGCTACATCACTGCGGTAGCAAACGATTACAGTTATGATGTTATCTATTCCCGCCTCGTAAAAGGTATCGGAAATAAAGGCGATGTTTTGGTAGGATTGAGTACCTCAGGCAATAGCAAGAATATTTGCAATGCTTTTGAAATTGCGCATGAAAAAGAAATGATCACTATTGGTTTTACCGGATCTTCAGGTGGAAAGTTAAAGGCGCTTTCAGATCACCTCATCAATGTACCCTCGGATGATACACCACGCATACAAGAGGCCCACATTACCATCGGTCATATTATTTGCCAGATGGTGGAAGAAATTTATTTCGCAGATACAGGTGTTTGATTAAAATAAAAAGGATAAACTTCAACCTGAAAAGTAATAATTAAAAATTA
Source organism: Ginsengibacter sp. (assembly GCA_040006135.1). GTDB lineage: Bacteria > Bacteroidota > Bacteroidia > Chitinophagales > Chitinophagaceae > Ginsengibacter. Next base: position 4,920 of record JBDTXP010000140.1, read on the forward strand.
AGACTTCTGAACTCTAAACTCTTAAAAAATATTGATAAGAACTGGACGCTGTTCTTAGATCGCGATGGCGTAGTGAATGAAGAAAAGCAAGAGGATTATATCCACAACTGGGATGAGTTTAAATTTATCAAAGGCTCTAAAGAATCTTTTAAGGTGTTCAATGAGAAATTCGGAACTATCATCATGGTGAGTAATCAACGGGGAATAGCAAAAGGTGTAACAAAAATCGAGGATGTTCACCTGATCCATAAAAATATGTTACAGGAAATAGAAAAGGCCGGTGGCAGTCTTGATAAGATCTATTTCTGCCCTGATATGAATGGGCCAAAGCGCAAGCCCAATCCTGGTATGGGATTACAGGCAATGAAAGATTTTAAGCATATTGATCTTAAAAAAAGTTTAATGGTGGGAAATACTTTTTCAGATATGGAATTTGGAAGGAACCTCGGAACTACCCTAAATATTTACATTGGAAATGCAGTTTCTATACCACTTGTGAAAAAGCAATTAGTAGACCTCGTATTTCCTGATCTGGAGTCTTTTTCAAAATCATTATAGGTTAGTTAAAAATCGTTGCTTAACAATAATTTCAGGTAAATAAAGTTTTCTTTGTTTATAAATCTTTTTTTGAATGCATAGAGTTTTTTCTTTTTTAATCGCAATTCTTTTCTCGCAAATATTATTCGCTCAATCCACGATACAACCGGATAGAAAATTTTTAGAAAAGAAAGAGGATTCACTAAAATCAATTGCGCTTCAAATCATCCAGGGAAGAAATGCTGAAGATCGTTTTAAGGCAGATAGCTTATTCACCAAAATGTTTGTAAGAGCGTTGAAAACAAAAGGCTCATTTAATTATCCTTTCGATTCTTTAATTACTATTTCTAAATTAACATCACCTGATAAATTATTCAAAATATTTACATGGCAGCTTGTTGTAAATGATAATGTGGTAAGGCAACATGGCGCTATACAAATGAATACGAGTGACGGCTCACTTCAACTTTTTCCGCTGATAGATAAGACGGGAGCAATAATAAATGTAAGTGATACTATTGCCAATAATTTTGGTTGGGTTGGTGCTGTGTATTATAAGATTATTCAAAAGAAAGCCTTCGGGAGAGATTATTATACCCTTCTGGGTTATGATGAAAATAATTTGAGCAGTGATCGTAAAATAAT